>NZ_JBAHUQ010000020.1 GCF_036689865.1 Magnetococcus sp. PR-3 | reverse complement strand
AGGTGGTGACCGGCTCAGGTGATGAGCTGAAAATGATCACTCCCCTCTCCCGGGACGATAATACGTTCATCGTCAGGAATAGGGTCTGGCTTCGGCCAACGCCCAGGAACGGGCTCAGAACGGCAGAGAATCGACTCTTCTGGCTGTTCATCCCGTAAGTCAGGGCGGTCCAGAATATTCAATCCTGGGGCATTACAGGTAAACTCAATGGGGATACCATTGGGATCGTAAGAATAGATGGAGTGGAAATAGCCATGATCGATAACATCACTACAAGGGATTTCCGCCCCTTCTAAGCGACCCATCATATCCCACAGCTTATTATCATTCTCCACACCAATGGAGATATGATCAAAAGCAAAAGCACCGTTAACAGGGTCACCATGACGGCGTAACGGTATTTTTTCCACCTCTGGCCACTCAAAGAACGAGATGCGTGAATCACCAGAGACTTCAAAAAAGTACTGCCGATAACCTGGCCGACCATAGGCATAAACCAAACGCATGCCTAACAGGTCCCGCCAGAAACGAACAGTTGCATCGATGTCAGGTGTGGCAAACGCCACATGGTGGACACCGGTATACTCATAGATACCCATTTTTTGACTCCAACAAAGGTACAGTACCTGGACTGCTCTTAGTCTCAAACAGCCTCAGATTGTACAGGGGGTCTTTCTTCCGAATTAAAGGTGCCTTAAAAAATGGGACCAATCCACTATTTTTTTATATAAGCAGCTTAGCTATCGCAAAAAAAACCCGGTAACCAAAGATTACCGGGTTTTTATCAAGTCACGCTAACCACGTGAGATCAAGCTGCTGTGATAGGGATCACACCATTGTTCTCATAGTCCTCAATTTCATGGAAGTTGAGGTAGCGGTAGAGATCATCTGCATGAGGATCAATACGATCCTTAGAGATCTCAAGGTACTCAGCGGGTGTTGGAATTTTACCCTTCAACGCCGTCACCGCTGCCAGCTCTGCGCTACCCAGGTAAACTTGGGCACCCTTACCCAGTCGGTTATCAAAGTTACGGGTAGAGGTTGAGAAGACAACCGCATTATCCCGTACCCGAGCTTGGTTACCCATGCACAGGGAACAACCCGGCATTTCCATACGGGCACCAGCTTTACCAAAGATGCTGTAAACACCCTCTTCAATCAGCTGCTGCTCATCCATACGGGTCGGTGGAGCAACCCACATACGACCAGGTACCTGGGGCTGACCATCCAGCACCTTAGCCGCTGCACGGAAGTGACCGATGTTGGTCATGCAGGAACCCAAGAAGATCTCATCAATGGGGTTACCAGCAACTTCGCTGAGCAGCTTTACATCGTCTGGATCGTTGGGGCAGCAGACGATAGGCTCTTTGATCTCAGAAAGATCAATTTCGATGATCTCTGCATACTCGGCATCGGCATCGGGCTGGAGCAGTTCAGGATTGGCCAACCAAGCTTCCATGGCATCCACACGTGCTTGGATGGTGTCCGCATGACCGTAACCACGGTTAAGCATGTTCTTCATCAAGGTGACGTTGGAGCTCATGTATTCAATAACAGGCTCTTTGTCCAGATGAACGGTACAAGCAGCTGCGGAACGCTCGGCCGAAGCATCCGCCAACTCAAAAGCTTGCTCTACTTTGAGATTAGGCAGACCTTCAATTTCCAGAACACGGCCAGCATAGACGTTCTTCTTACCCTTTTTCTCAACCGTCAACATACCGTTCTGGATCGCAGCCCAGGGGATGACGTTCACGACATCACGCAGGGTAATACCAGGCTGCAGGTCACCTTTAAAGCGCACCAGAACAGATTCAGGCATCACCAAAGGCATAGAACCTGTGGCTGCGGCAAAAGCCACCAAACCAGACCCTGCAGGGAAAGAGATACCGATGGGGAAACGGGTGTGGCTATCACCACCCGTACCGACGGTATCAGGCATGCAGAAGCGGTTCAGCCAGCTGTGGATCACACCATCACCCACACGCAGCGCAACACCATCACGGTCTTCAAAGAACTGACCCAGCGTGTTGTGTGTGGTGATATCGACTGACTTGGGATAAGCCGCCGTGTGGCAGAAGGATTGAACCGTGAAGTCAGCAGAGTACTTCAGGCAAGCCAGCTCTTTGATCTCATCACGGGTCATCGGACCAGTGGTATCCTGAGAACCAACCGTGGTCATCTTAGGTTCACAGTACTCGCCAGGGCGAACACCGGTTTTACCCACAGCCTTACCCACCATTTTCTGTGCCAGGGTAAAGCCCTTACCCGTATCTTCGGGCTGCACAGGATCGGTGAATAGGTCAATCTCACCCAGACCCAGGGCTTCGCGAGCCTGAGTGGTCAACTTACGACCAATAATCAGGTTCACACGGCCACCGGCACGTACTTCGTCAGCCAGTGTGTTGGGCTTAAGATCAAAGGAGGTAACAACCGCACCATCACGGGTGATTTCACCAGATTTGGTATTGATGGTAACCACATCACCCGTATTCAGTGCCGTTACATCACACTGAATGGGTAACATGCCTGAATCTTCAGCCGTATTGAAGAAGATTGGGGCAATGGTTCCACCGATTACCACACCACCGGTACGCTTACCGGGTACGTAAGGAATGTCGTTACCTGTGTGCCAAATTACAGAGTTGGCTGCCGATTTACGGGAAGAACCCGTACCGACCACATCACCAACATACGCTACAGGGTGTCCCTTGCCTTTAAGCTCAATCAGCTGCTCAAGGCCACCTTCCATGCGGTTAACCAACATAGCTTTGGCGTGCACGGGAATGTCAGGACGACTCCAAGCTTCAGAGGCAGGGGAGAGATCGTCAGTGTTGGTCTCGCCCTCAACCTTAAAGACCGTAACCGTTACCTCTTCTGGCATCTCAGGACGGCTGGTAAACCAAGTGGCGTTGGCCCAGTTTTCCATGACCTGTTTTGCACTGGCATTACTCTTTGATTTTTCAGCCACTTCAGCAAAGGCATCATAGACCAGCAGTGTTGCAGAAAGCGCATCAACAGCACCAGCAGCCATTTCTGCATCATCCAGTAAATCGATGAGGGACTGAACATTATAGCCACCCACCATGGTACCAAGTAGTTTTGTTGCCTCAGCACGGTCGATTAGGGAGCAGGCCACAGTTCCTTTGGCCACCTCACCCAAAAATTCTGCCTTCACCTTGGAGGCGTCATCCACACCTGGTGGTACTTGATTTTTGATCAAGTCCAGCAGTGTGTCTGCCTCACCTGCGGGGGGATTTTTAAGCAGTTCCACCAGATCCGCGGTCTGCTGGGCGTTCAAGGGAAGCGGGGGCACCCCTTCAGCTTCACGTTCGGCGACATGTTGGCGATAAGCTTCAAGCATTGAAAACCTCCATTGTGGCGCGCCCTTACGCGCCGGACACTGGCTTTGGGCTACAGGGTGTAGCCCGTTTTGCCCCACCCTAAATCCATCACTGGGATAAATGGTGGGGATTTCGCTCCGGTAGCAAGTTATATAGGCAACTTGAGCCCGGAAGTAAAGTCTCCGTTGGTAAAAAGGATGCTTTTCTTCCTTTTCACAAGACCCCTCGGTGCACTTTCAACGGTCTTTTTTCACTCACATACCCATATAGGGGGCACGTTGTTGCACCTGCATCAACATGCTGGCTGTACCGCTAGAGAGCTCCTTAAAAAAACGGTCGGACCAATCTTGATCCCGCTCAAACTCCATAAGATCCGTAATCTTAATTTTCTCTCTAGCTAGCCACTCTACAGAGCCTAACCCATCAACCAAGCCAAGCTCCAGAGCCTCCTCACCCGTCCAGATCAAACCGTTGAACAGCGCCTGATCATCAGCTTTTAAGCGATCACCTCGCCCTTTCTTAACCACCTGAATAAACTGCTTATGAATTTGGTTAAGCAGCCCTTGGGCGTGGGCTTTCTCTTGATCATCCACCGGTGCTAGGGGGTCCAAAAAGGCCTTATGGCTACCGGCTGTCAATGTTCGATTTTCCAAGCCAACATTCTCAGCCAACTTTTCCAGGCCAAAGCCTTTCATGATGACCCCGATAGACCCGACAAGGGTCGCTTTATCGGCATAAATCTCATCGGCAGCTGCTGCCACATAGTAACCACCCGAGGCACACAGATCCTCCAGAGCAGCATAGAGTTTAATCTCTTTATACTTGGCACGAAGCCGTTTGATCTCATCAAAGATCATACCAGCCTGCACAGGGCTACCACCTGGGCTGTTGATGCGAAGAATGACAGCCTTGGTATTTTTATCCTCAAAGGCTTCCCGCAGGGTTTTCATCACGGTTTCAGCATCGACCTCTGACTCTGGCATGATCGCCCCAGCCAGGGTAACCACTGCCACATGAGGTTCATCCCCTAACGATGCGCTACTCTCTTCAAACCCATCTGCATTCAGCAGAACCATGGTCGCGATTAGGTATAGCGCAATAAAAAGCCGAAAGAGGTTTTTCCCTCGTCTCTGCTTTTTCTGCTCTGTCATGCCCTCTTTGACCAAGCTCTCCAGCATAGTCCGTTCAGCAAAGCGACTCTCCTCCATCGCACTCAACACACGTCGCAGCTGTGTTTCAGATTCTGAAACAGCGGGCTTTGGAGGTTCCGCTTTATCTTCTAGCGATGGTTCATGCCAATCAGACATAATCACCCATACATTTTGTTTATGGTGGAATGAGCCAAACCGCATGCAGTGTACACGGTTTGAGATAGACAGAAAACGGCTTTAAGCCATTTCATCATGAATCCTAAATCATTAGAATATGCTGTTAATCTACTATTTTCCAAGGAAGAACCATCCGCCCCCACGGTTGCCCTTACCCTTCCCTGTCACTACTCTTTGCCTTTACAGGCTTTTTTTCGATCATCTTCTTTTTTATGATGCATTTAAAAAATTATTTAATGTACCGGCCTTCTGAAACAGCCAGACCCACACTCACCCACCCAGCTGGCGCTTCAGCACCTTCTTTATTACTGACGCACCATTCATATGCCATCAAATAAGGGACCTAAAGAGCCTAGAGTAGCTTAAGGGAAACCGTCTTCCCACACAGCTTTTCCCCATATTTAATGCACACCAACCCCGCATATCATCCCTACCAAACTCAACCCCTACATCAATTAAGTTGTATGGAGCCCGACCTGTAGCGACAAAAAAAAAGCACGCGAACCTTGAAGGCTCACGTGCTTTTTTCTATCCACACTCATAGCCCCTACTGTGGAAGACCACCCTTGATCAGCTCTGCTGCGGAGTCCTCTTTAAAGCGGATATCGATATAATTTTTAAGTTTACTGATGCAGAAACGCATTTCATACACTTCACAATCACGGCACTCCTGCCCCGAGTGATCACAAAGATTATCTTTGTTGGCCCAGCATGGCAGTTGATTGTCTTCAATCACCGGACAGTTATGCTTGTTATGGAACGAGCATTTTTTGCTCTCCCAACAAGGGATCAGCGACATCAACCGGCGGATCCCCGCAATACTGATACCGGATTTAATAAGCTTGCGAATTTCAATTAACCATTCAACATCCCGCTCCGTAAAATAACGTGTCCCTGCATTATTTTTATAGGCAATAAAAAGCCCTTCGCGCTCATACATATGGATGGTACGGATGGAAACCCCCAACCGTTTAGCCACCACCCCAATTTTTACCATCTGATCCGGTGGAATACGCTCATCCGTCGAATCTACAGCAGTGGTATAGTGATTTAGCATGATAATTTTCCCTCCAACCCTTTCTACACTGGTGACGGGCTGACGCCCTAACCCCAAGATCTATTCCCCAACAGACATTGAGTCAAAACGACCTACTGGCTTCCCCCAACGAACAAGAGCCAACACGGACGTTTTGTTTCTTTAGGTACTTCAATTGTAAAATTTGTAAAACAATTTATAGTTCACCGTAACAATATCAATTTGCCGCTTCAATATAAATTTTAACATTCTCTTCATTATTAGAAGGTGCCTATATTTTAAAGCTTTGCTTAGTTTTGCAGAAAGTTCAGTAAATCTGTTTTAAGACATATTGATACCAACAGGTTACGATTCTTCATACACACCATCTATGCCATCCATCAACAGAACTGTAACAAACTTTTTTTGTAACACCTTTTCCAATGACAACCAGTTTTACACAAAAAAAGGGTCCCAATAGGGACCCTTTTTTCATTTCTTAGCCGGGTAATACCCTGCTTTTTAATTTCCACTACCCACATTAGCGTAGGTTGTAGAACACTTTCATCCCTTCAAAACGGGCCATATCACCCAGCTCTTCCTCAATACGGATCAGCTGATTGTATTTGGCAATACGGTCTGAACGGCTCATAGAGCCTGTTTTGATCTGACCAGCATTGAGCGCAACCGAGATATCCGCAATGGTGGCATCTTCGGTTTCACCGGAACGATGAGAGATCACAGCGGTATAACCAGCACGCTGAGCCATCTCAACAGCTTCAAAGGTCTCAGTTAGGGTACCAATTTGGTTAACCTTAACCAGAATGGAGTTACCAATACTCTTCTCAATGCCCTCTGCCAAGATTTTTGAGTTGGTTACAAACAGGTCATCACCAACCAACTGAATCTTGCTACCCAGTGCATCGGTCATCAACTTCCAACCGTCCCAGTCACTCTCATCAAATCCATCTTCAATGGAGATAATGGGGTACTTGGAGACCAGCTCTTCGTAGAAGCTCACCAGCTGCTCTTTAGTTAAAACACGACCTTCACCGGTCAGATCGTAGTTACCAGTCTCTTTATTGTAGAACTCAGAAGAGGCACAATCCAAAGCCAGTTGAATATCTTCACCCGCCTTGAAACCTGCAGCCTCAATGGCTTCCATAATGACTTTCAAAGCTTCTTCATTGGAACCCAAGTCAGGGGCAAAACCACCCTCATCACCCACAGCGGTGTTCAAGCCTTTACCCTTAAGCACTTTTTTCAGGCTATGAAAGATCTCAGCCCCCATACGGATGGCTTCGGTACAGGAGCTGGCCGAAACGGGCATGACCATGAATTCCTGAATATCCACATTGTTGTCAGCATGGGCGCCACCATTGATGATGTTCATCATCGGTAGAGGTAACAGGGATGTATTGGTCCCTCCCAGATAACGGTAAAGTGGCAGATCACACTCATCCGCAGCCGCTTTGGCTACCGCCATAGAGACACCCAAAATGGCATTTGCACCAAGCTTGCTCTTATTCTCAGTACCATCTACTGCGATCATCGCAGTATCAATACCTTTTTGATCGGCAACTTCCATACCCAGAATGGCCTCAGCCAAAACGGTATTTACCGCCTCTACAGCTTTCAGCACACCTTTACCCAGGTAGCGGCTTTTATCACCATCGCGTAATTCCACAGCTTCACGAGAACCTGTGGAGGCCCCTGATGGCACAGCGGCACGGCCAAAACCACCATCTTCTGTGTATACGTCCACTTCAACAGTGGGGTTGCCTCGGGAATCGATGACTTCACGACCGTGGATCTCTACGATACTGCTCATCTTCGTACTCCGTCTCCGGGTAAGCGGATTAGTGGTTGGCTGGTTGATTAACACAACATCAAATACTGCTCAGTGTTCTAAACAGGTTCTCAGGACCATTCAATAGAAAAAAAGCCCTCACCCCATTAAAGTTCTTGGGGGCCTGTCCAAATGAGATCAGGTTTACGCGCCGCTCGGGTCTCATCCAACCGACGAACGGGGGTATTATAAGGTGCGTTTTTGACAAGATCGGGACTTTCCTGCGCTTCTTTGCGTATGGCCACCATCGCTTCTACAAAACGGTCCAACTCTTCGTGGCTCTCCGTCTCAGTCGGTTCAATAAGCAGACATTCGGGCACCATCAGTGGAAAATAGATGGTTGGGGCGTAAAAACCATAATCGAGCAAACGCTTCGCCATATTTAAAGCCGTTAAACTGTAGGCATCGGCTTCCTCTTTAAGCGTAATAATAAACTCATGGGTGGCTCGGCGCCCATCATAGGCGGGTTTAAACCCTGCTGCCTTCAATTTGGCCATCAGATAGTTGGCATTTAAGGTGGCGTAGTCGCCCAAACGTCGCACCCCTTCCCGACCAATCATATACAGGTAGGCGTGGGCCCGTAACAACACCCCAATATTCCCACCAAACGTGCCCATACGGCCGATAGAGTCTGGGCAATTATCTGACTCCAACAACGCATACTTGGCCCCCTGTTTGACAATACGCGGGGTGGGGAGAAAAGGTTTTAGTCGAGCACTCACACCAACCGGGCCAGCCCCAGGACCCCCCCCACCATGAGGGGTCGCAAAGGTTTTATGCACATTGATATGGATGGCATCAAACCCCATTTCACCAGGTCGGACACGACCTGCAATGGCATTTAAATTGGCACCATCATAGTAAAGCAGGCCCCCTGCATCGTGCACAATGCGGGCGATTACACCAACCGAACGTTCAAACACCCCTAGGGTTGAGGGGTTGGTCAACATTAACCCAGCGGTTTGTGGACCCACCATCCCTTTTAGGGCTTCAATGTCCACATCCCCTTCGGCATTGGTGGGCACTTCACGGGTCACATACCCACACATGGTAGCCGTCGCAGGGTTGGTACCGTGTGAGGCATCGGGAACCAGAATCTCCTTACGGGCCTCATCCCCCCGGGACTCATGGTAAGCCCGCATCATGGCAACGCCGGCAAACTCACCTTGTGCCCCAGCCATGGGAGCCAAAGACATGGCCGCCATACCTGTAATTTCACGCAACATCTCTTGCAGCTCATACAGGGAATGTAGCAAACCCGTAGCATACTGGGGATCATCCAGAGGATGACGCCCTAAAAAACCTGGCAACATGGCCACTTTATTGGCCGCCCTTGGGTTGTACTTCATCGTACAGGAACCCAGAGGGTAGAAGTGTGTGTCGATACCAAAGTTCTTTTGTGAAAGGTTAGTATAGTGCCGCACCACCTCCAGCTCAGAAACTTCTGGTAGATTTGTGGGGGTCTCGCGCAACAACTCGGCTGGCAGATCTGCCAGAGCAGCCGAGGCTTCCCCCTCAGAGAGCTGCGGAGCATGCTGAGGATTAATCCGGCCAGGTGCACTGCTTTCAAAAATAACACTCATGCGGCACTCCCCTGCTCACTCATGATCAGCCCCAAGGCATCGGCAAAGTGGTCTAGGTCAGCCCGCTCTTTGGTCTCAGTACAGCAGACCAACAGCACATCCTCCATCCCCGGATAACGACGGCCAACCGCATACCCACCCGCTAAGTTCACCCCTGAAAGGCAGCTTAGAACCTCCTCAGCCGGCTTGGAGAGTTTGATCGCTATTTCATGGAAGAAAGGTCCACTAAAGAGCCTCTCCACCCCCTCCAAAGGCTCCAGACGTTGCCACAGCTGTTGGGTCCGTCGATGACTGGCCAGCGCGACATTCCGCAAGCCCTCAGGCCCCATCATAGCCATATGAATGGTAGCCGCGATGGAGAGCAAGCCCTGATTGGTGCAGATATTTGAGGTCGCTTTGGCCCGTCGAATATGTTGCTCCCGCGCCTGCAGGGTTAAAACAAACCCCTCTTTACCTTCAACATCCACCGTACGCCCAACAATGCGTCCAGGCATCTGTCTCGAGAGTTTTTTACGGCAGGTCAAAAAACCAAAATAGGGGCCACCAAAGGAGAGTGGCACCCCCAAAGGTTGACCTTCACCACAGGCGATATCAGCCCCTTTTTCACCCCATTGACCCGGTGGTTTGAGCAAGGCCATAGCAACCGGGTTGACCACACCAATGACCAGAGCCCCTCGTTTATGGGCCCAGTCAGTTAGAAAATCCACCTCTTCGAGCTGACCAAAAAAGTTGGGCTGCGGAATGACCAGAACATTGAAGAACTCATCTTCATAGAGATTCAGGGCATTTTTTGAAATACCGCCCTTTGTGGCACAGAAGGTGGGCTGCACCAGCTCAATACCCTGGTGCTTGACCATGGTCTGCACCACTTCACGATAGGCAGGATGAATGGTCGCTGGCAAGATCACCCGAGGAGAGGCTCCACGCTTACCAGGGTTGGCACGAACCGCCATTAAGACCGCTTCTGCCAACGCGGTTGCCCCGTCGTATAGTGAGGCGTTTGAGACATCCATACCCGTCAAACCTGCCATCATGGTTTGAAATTCATAGATGGTCTGCAGGATGCCCTGACTCGCTTCCGGTTGGTATGGGGTGTAGGCCGAGTAAAACTCACCGCGGGTAACCAGCTCCCATACCGCTGCGGGAATATGATGCTCATACGCACCAGCACCAATAAAGTTCAACCGCCCATCCCCTTCACGTGCACGGGCGCTCTGCAGGCGCAGAGTTGCCGCTTCACTTTGAGGTTTAGGCACACTCTCCAGTAACGGGCGTGTATTGAGCTCTGTTGGAATTTCATCAAACAGATCCTCAATATCCTGAACACCAATGGCATCCAGCATAAGCCGTACATCATCTTTTGTATGGGGAATGAAGGGCACGAGTGGGCACCTCATCTAGGGGTTAAAAGCTAGGTTTAGGACTCTTTGTAAACCGCTTGACCACGACGTACAAAGGGCAGCCCCACGACACGGGCTGGCATACTACGATTGCGGATCACCACATCCACCGTCTGGCCGATCTCAATAGCTGCATCCAGGCGTGCCATGGCAATCCCTTTTTCCAAGGTTGGCGACCAGGTTCCACTGGTGATGTGACCACTGGGGCGACCGCGGTAAAGAACCGGCTGTCCCGCTCTTAAGACCCCTTTATTCTCCAGGATCAAACCCACCCGTTGCTGTGGAGAACCACCAGATTCCCGCAACAGCTCCAAATAATCTCTGCCCAAGAACATACGCGTGGTTGGATCCCAGGCGATGGTCCAAGCCATACCACAAGCAAGGGGATCAATTTTATGATCCATATCTGAGCCGTAAAGATTGAGACCAGCCTCCAGGCGTAAGGTATCGCGTGCACCCAAGCCAATGGGGGCAACACCCAGTGCAACCAGCTTGTCCCACAAGATACCAATGGTCTGCTGATCAAAGATCAACTCAAAACCATCTTCTCCGGTATAACCCGTACGGGCAATGCGCCCATTTTGCTGGGAGATCGAGTTAAAAGGTTTAAGCCCTTTAACCGCGTCATCCTCAAAAACCTGTGCAACCTTTGCAGCGGCCTCAGGACCTTGAACCGCGATCATACCCAGGGTTTCATCCAGTGAGACAGTGACCCCCTCAAAGTCGATTACACGGTCCTGCATCCAGCGTAGATCACCCTGCCGATTAGCCGCATTGACCACAATATGGTACTGCGTCGGGCTATCACGGTAGACAATCAGATCATCAATCACGCCACCAGAGCTATTCAGCATGGCAGTATAGATGGCCTGCCCCGACTGCTTGAGTTTGGTGACATCATTGGCTAACAGAAACTGCAAATAGGCTGTTGCTTGCTCACCCTGGATCAAGACATGCCCCATATGGCAGACATCAAACATGCCCACAGCCGTACGGACGAGATGGTGCTCTTGTACCTGGGAACCATAGTTAACAGGCATGCTCCAGCCTGCGAAATCAACCATTTTGGCCCCAGCGGCCACGTGACGCGCATAGAGGGTTGTTTGATGAGACATGTTACGCTCCTAAAAAGGAAAAAAGAGGTTAGACAACCTCTTTGCGAACCTGATCGATAGCTTTCAACTGACGAAGCAGTGGTGAAAGTTGATCCATCGGAACCATATTAGGGCCATCACAGGGGGCATGGTCAGGGTCAGGATGAACTTCCATAAAGACCCCTGCAACACCAACAGCTACGGCGGCACGGGCCAGATCTGTCACAAAACGACGATCGCCCCCTGAGGAGCCGCCAAGGGCACCAGGTTGTTGTACGGAGTGGGTGGCATCAAAGATGACAGGATGGCCTGTCTCAGCCATGATGGAGAGGCTCCGCATATCAACAACAAGATTTTGATAGCCAAAACTAAAGCCGCGTTCACACAGAAGAATATTCTCATTACCGGTATCAGCTGCTTTGGCGGCAACCTGCGCCATATCGCCAGGGGCCAGAAACTGACCTTTTTTGATATTCACCGGTTTACCCGGACGGGCAGCCGCTTGGATAAAGTCGGTCTGGCGACATAAAAAAGCGGGAGTTTGCAGCATATCGGCAACGTCAGCAACAGCCTGGCACTGTGCAGGCTCATGAACATCGGTAATAACCGGAACATCAACCTCTCGTTGCACCTGCTGAAGGATCTTTAAGCCCTCTTCCAGCCCGGGTCCACGATAACTGGTCACCGAGGTACGGTTGGCTTTATCAAAAGAAGATTTATAGACCAGGTCGATCCCAACCTCTTCACAAATCTGCTTTAGAGCTTCGGCCGTCCGTAGCGCAAAATCTAGCCCTTCAATTACACAAGGGCCCGCAATAAGGGTCATGGGGCGCGTATTGCTAAAAGCGCGGGAACCGACGTGTACCGTACGAGCTGTCATGACTTAAGACTCCTTACCCTTCCGCAACTTCCGATGCTCCAACGCAGCCCGCACAAATGCTGTAAAGAGTGGGTGGGGCTCCCGTGGGCGGGACATAAACTCAGGGTGGTACTGACAGGCAATAAAGAAGGGGTGATCAGGGATCTCCACCACCTCCATCAGCTCATTATCCGGGCTGGTGCCAGAAAAGACCAATCCGGCCTCTTCCAACGGCTCACGATAACGGGTATTGAACTCATAACGGTGACGGTGACGTTCCATAATTTCGGACTGAGGATAGATCCATGCAGCCAAAGAGTCAGGCTTCAGCACACAGGGGTATACCCCGAGTCGCATGGTGCCACCTTTGTCGCTATCCTTCTCGCGTTTTTGGACGCTCTCGCCATCACTCCACTCTGTCATCAAGCCGATCACAGGATATGCCGTCTCTTCATCCAACTCGCTGGAGTGGGCACCGTCAAGGTTTGCCACATTTCGGGCAAACTCCACCACGGCCATCTGCATACCTAAGCAGATACCAAAATAGGGAATCAAATTTTCACGGGCATAACGGATCGCCGCCAGCTTACCACTGGTGCCACGCTCCCCGAAGCCACCCGGAACCAAAATACCATCAACCCCACTGAGCATAGACTCAGGATCTTCTTCCTTGACCTCTTCGGCATCGACCCAGCGGATCGAAACCTTGGAGTTATTGGCAATTCCACCATGGGAAAGCGCCTCCGCCAAGGACATGTAAGCATCTTTCAGCTCAACATATTTACCAATAATGGCAATGGTGGTTTTATGGGCGGGGTTAACCACAGACTCCAATACCGATTCCCAGGCACTCAGATCCGGCTCCCGCACAGCCATACCCAGGTGATCAAGCACCTTACGGGCAAAACCTTCACGGTAGAGTGCAAAAGGCACCTTATAAATGGTGTCCTGATCCACACAGGAAATGACGTGCTGCTGGTCCACGTTGCAGAACTGGGCGATTTTACGTTTTTCGGTTTCAGGAATTTCACGGTCTGAGCGACAGACCAATATGTCAGGCTGAATACCAATGGCAAGCAGCTCTTTAACAGAGTGCTGCGTGGGTTTGGTCTTCAACTCCCCTGAGGTGGGAATGTAGGGCAGCAGGGTCAGATGCACAAACATGGTCTCCTGCTTACCCAGGTCATTACGCAGCTGACGAATGGCCTCCAGAAAAGGGAGTGATTCAATATCACCCACCGTACCACCCACTTCAATCAGGGCAATATCTACATCGTTGCCCACACTACGCACGGCATTTTTAATGGCATCGGTAATGTGTGGGATCACCTGAACCGTTGCCCCCAAGTAATCCCCACGGCGCTCACGCTTGATCACATGTTGATAGATGCGGCCGGTTGTCCAGTTATTGGCTTTTCCCATCGGCAAACCCAAAAACCGCTCATAGTGCCCCAAATCCAGATCGGTTTCGGCACCATCATCGGTCACGAACACTTCACCGTGTTGAAAAGGGCTCATGGTACCGGGATCCACATTGATATATGGATCCAGCTTTTGCATGGTCACCCGATAGCCCCGCGCTTGTAACAGCGCCGCCAGGGAGGCCGCAGCCAAACCCTTGCCTAAAGATGAAACCACACCACCAGTGATAAAGACATATTTTGCCATGTTGATTCAGCCGTCACGCCTTATTGACCATCTAATCCTTACGGATTAAACCGTCACAAAATTCTGGAATAAACGAGGAAGGAAACCTCGAACTTAAGGAAAGAACCGCGGCATCATACATGATTCCCCAGCCCAACCCAAAGCTTTGCTTGACCATCAGAACATATTTTTACGGTATTACGCCATCCTGTTCTTGGGACAACAGAAAGCATCTAGAAAACTACAGCTATTCTCATTCGAAAAATATACAAAAAGTCGCAGCAAGATCACCATAAAACAACTTATGCCCATCAATCATCCATCTGCTGCTGCCCACCCATACCATCACGGTAAGCCACCAGATCCGCAGCCACAAAGCCGATAGGAATACTGGTTTCTACCCGTACTGGCAGGCGTCGCTGGTCATCGGTAAACCAAATTTTAATGGGCGCTTTTTGGCGAAAAATATCTGAGCTTTTTAAATGTGTGTGCACCAACACGGTATCAAACCACCCAAGCGGCGTGTTCAACTTAACCTTTTTGATCACATCAATACGCGCTTGATAACTTTTTTTACTATCCAAAACAGGGATAAGATGGTGCGCCCCCACCTTTAACTGGGGAATGGTCCGGAAAGTATAAAAAGCGGATAGAGGATCCGTCACCCCCTGTGCCAATTTTTTTATGGTTTTAGGTTTCTCTCGGTTTCTCTTTTGTGTTGCTTGATGTTTGGCCCGTTCAAAGGTCACCAATGTGGTGCGTTTGCGTCCACCTTCATCCTGTTTTTTCAGGTAGCTATCAGCCAGAAAATGGCGGCCACGCAACCGCCCTTTAACTTGAACGAAATCATTCACCGCATAGAAAAAATCCACCATACCAATGGATTGCAGACCGACATCTATTTGGTACCCCTTCCCCTGTTCCGTCAAAGAGAGCGTCGATCGCCCCCCCGGCATACCCGTCCAGTGGATATTATACTGTAGCCACTCGCCCATAGCGGCCCCCAGGCGCGGCTCAGCCTTGGCCGGAGCACTGACCAACAGGCACAACAACCCAACCCACAGAGATACACGGTATAAACGAACAGTCATATAGGGAAACCACGTTAGAGAAAACAAGGAGAAAGCATTGTCTTTAAGCCATGAGCATGGTAAAGAAACAGCACATGTAAGACCTAATAAGTTTTGCAGAGCTTGTGCATACTAACAAGGTCTAAATCCCACTATGATAGGAGCTCTGTATGCACACCATCTGTCTGGATCGTGATGGCGTGATCAACAGTGATGAAAATCTATACTATGTGCTGGAGCCTGAGCAACTAAAGCTTCTTCCTGGCTCGGGCGAAGCCATTGCGGCCTTAAATCGTGCCCACATCAAGGTTGTGGTTATTACCAACCAACGCTGTGTTGGACGTGGCATGCTTACCGCCAAAGGCCTGGATAACATTCATCAGCGCTTGCATCACCTACTGGCCGAACACAGCGCTCATATTGACGAACTGTACCATTGCCCCCATGATAAGCATGAAGCCTGCAACTGCCGCAAACCCAAACCAGGGATGCTGCAACAAGCCCAAGAGAACATGCAATTCAACCCGGCTGAAACTTGGATGGTGGGCGACTCTATAACAGATATGCAAGCTGCAGAAGCTGCAGGGCAACCCTGCGCACTTGTGCAGACAGGCCACGGTCAGGAGTCGGTCCTTAAGCGACCAGACCTACCCTGTTTTGAGGATTTATCCGCTTTTGTAAAGGCTTACCTTGACCAAAAGCTGAACACCACCCATAAGGAATAGTCCAGCATGTTTGAAAACCGTAGCAATGTGCTGAACGCCGTCGAGGCGGCTTTTGAAAACAAGCACGCCCTGGTGGTGGGTGATCTGATGTTGGACCGCTATCTCTGGGGGAATGTCAGCCGTATTTCACCTGAAGCCCCTGTACCTGTGGTCCATATGCAGCGGGAGAGCCACCGTTGCGGGGGGGCAGCCAACGTGGCCAGCAACCTGGCTAAACTGGGGCTCCGCACCACGGTAGCTGGCTTTACTGGGCAGGATGCCGATGGGAAGGTTCTAACCCACGCCCTGCAAGAGAGCGGCATTGGTACCCATGGTATTTTGCCCCTTGAAAACTGGCCAACCATTACCAAAACCCGAGTCGTCGGCGGTCACCAACAGATGTTGCGCCTGGATAGGGAGTCCCCCTTACCCGACCCGACAGAAGCCACCCAGCAACTCTCCAGCTGTATTATGCCCCTGCTGGAGGGAGATGACCGACCCGATGTCATCATTCTCTCGGACTATGCCAAAGGGGTTCTCTCTTTTGAGCTTTGCCAAACCTTAATCGTCAGGGCCCGTAATTTAGGTATTCCTGTACTGGTTGACCCCAAAGGTCGGGACTACGCCCGTTACCGCCATGCAACAGCGCTCTCACCCAACCGCAGTGAGTTAACCGCCGTCACGAGTGTGGATGGGGCTGATCTTAATACCTTACTGGATGCTGGCGAATCCTTACGGCAATCCTTAGACGTGGCCTTCCTTACCGTCACGTTGTCTGAGCAAGGCATTGCGCTTGTGGATGGTGCGGAACAAGCCCGACGTATCCCAGCCATGGCCCAAGAGGTGTATGATGTCTCTGGCGCTGGTGATACCGTCATTGCAACTCTTGGAGCAGGCTTAGCGGTGGGTTTAAGCCGGTTGGATGCTCTCCACTTGGCCAATTTGGCAGCCGGTGTGGTGGTGGGAAAAGTAGGTACAGCCCCCATTAATCTCTCCGAACTGCGCGAAGCACTGGTCACTGAAGAAGCCTATGAGCAATCCGATAAAATCTGTGACTGGCAACATGCCAAGCAGAAGATTGCCCACTGGCATGAACAGGGGGAGCAGGTTGTCTTTACCAATGGCTGCTTTGATCTTTTGCACGCAGGGCATGTATCGTATATAGAACATGCCCGGCGCCTGGGACAACGGCTGGTTTTAGGCCTGAATACAGATGCTTCTGTAAGCCGACTAAAAGGACCTGAACGACCATTGATTCAAGAGCAGGATCGCGCCAGGGTGCTGGCCGCTTTGGCTGCTGTGGATTTGGTGGTACTGTTTGATCAGGATACCCCACTGGAGCTTATTGAACAGCTGCGTCCTGATATTCTGGCCAAAGGTGCGGATTATCGGGAAGATCAAGTGGTGGGTGGTGATCTGGTTAAAAGCTGGGGAGGCTGCGTCTCCCTGGTTAAGCTGGTGCAGGGTAAAAGCACCACGGGTATTGTGCAGCGCATCTCCGCGCAGAAATAGAGAGGCATTTAGGCCATGTATATCGTAACAGGTGGAGCCGGTTTTATCGGGGCCAATATTGTGGCCCAGCTTAATGCCCAAGGCATTAGCGAGATTCTGGTGGTAGATAACCTGGAAAAAGCGGATAAGTTCCTCAATATCCGCGATCTGGAAATTGCCGACTTTATGGATAAACGGGAGTTCCGGGAACATCTGGAAAATGACCTGTTTGCCAATCTGCCCATTCAGGCCATCTTCCATCAAGGGGCTTGCTCCGACACCATGGAGTATAATGGCCAGTATATGATGGATAACAACTTCACCTACTCCAAAGTTCTGCTGCATCGAGCTGTTGAGTGGAAGGTGCCGTTCATCTACGCCTCCAGCGCGGCCACTTATGGCGATAGTGAGATCTTTATTGAATCGCCAGAAAATGAACGCCCACTCAATGTTTACGGATACTCCAAACTACTCTTCGACCGCTATGTGTTACGCAACATGGCTGAAATTGATACCACGGTTGTTGGCCTGCGCTATTTTAATGTCTACGGCCCCCGTGAAGGGCATAAAGGCAAAATGGCCTCCCAAGCTTTTCAGCTCCGTAATAAAGTCCTGGCCGACGGTGAAGCCCGCCTGTTTGAAGGAACCAATGGCTATGGTAATGGTGAGCAGTCCCGTGACTTCATCTATGTAGAAGATGTCGCCCGGGTCAACTTGCATTTGGCCCAGAGCAAAACGCCCATTAAAGGGGTATTTAATTTAGGGACCGGTAAGAGCCGTAGCTTTAATGCCGTGGCACAATCAGTGATCGATAGCCTCGGCAAAGGCAGCATCAGTTACTTCCCCATGCCAGAAGGCTTAAAGGATAAATACCAGAACTTTACACAAGCAGATATGACCCGCTTCCGTGCAGAGACCGGCTATACCCATGCCTTTACAGAGCTGGAAGAGGGGGTTGCTCACTATATGAACCATCTCCAGGAAAAAGCGTGAGCGAAGTTAATACAGACGAACCCTTATTGATCATTGCACCCGCTTGGGTGGGGGACATGGTCATGGTAAGCGCCATGACCTGCCATGTGGCGCAGCAGTTTCCAAACCGGGCCATTGATCTTTTGGCCCCAGCTTGGACCCTGCCCATTGTACGCCGCCTACCCCATGTGCGGGATGCGATTGAAATGCCTCTGGGTCATGGCGCCTTTGCCCCACGCACACGCTGGCGTATTGGCATTGATCTACGAGACCGCAGTTACGGCCAAGCGATTATTTTACCCCGAGCCTGGAAAGCGGCTCTAGTACCTTATGCCGCTGATATTCCTGTACGAACAGGTTTTTTAGGGGAGGTCCGCTATGGCCTGCTTAATGATATTCGTCGCTTAACCAAAGCCCACCTACCAAGAACGGTGGACCGCTTTATGGCCCTGGCAACCCCAGCCGATCAGCCATTCACGCCCCCTCCTCTACCCAACCTGGAACTGAGCTATGATCATCAGGCCGGATATGCGGTACTCAACCGTTTTTTGGATGAAGACGCCCAAACACAATCATGGGTAGCCCTCTGCCCAGGTGCAGAATATGGCCCAGCCAAGCAGTGGCCAGCAAGCCACTTTGCTCAAACTGCAAGCGCGATTCTCAAAGAAGGGCATGGCGTCATGCTGCTTGGCTCCCAAAAAGATGCCCCCATATGTGAAGAGATCCTTAATCAAGCCGAGATAACAGGCCCTCTCTTGTCCCTGGCCGGTAAAACCAGCCTTAATGAAGCGGTGGACCTGCTCTCTGTGGCCAAGACGGTTATCACCAATGATAGTGGTTTAATGCATGTTGCAACAGCTGTGGATAGCCATGTCATTGCACTATTCGGCTCTTCAGATCCTGGCCACACCCCTCCTCTGTCTGACCAAGCGGATACATTGTGGCTCGGCATGCCCTGCTCCCCTTGTTTTAAGAGAGAGTGCCCAGAAGGTCATCTAAACTGCCTGTTAGAGATCACACCCCAACAGGTTTTGGCAGTGTGGCACAACCAACTGGGCAAGATGGATCATGGCGCATAAGCAACGACACAGCCGAACGCGTATACTCCGCCACCAGGGCGAGTGGTTCCTACTCAAAGCGCTATTAACCCTGCTCCAACACGGCCCCATTGAACAAGCCTTAGCCCGCACCCGCCACCTGGCACGCTGGGCTATGCCCCTCCTTAAAAACAACCATCACTGGGCAGACACCAACCTACAACTGGTCTACGGCCCCAACTTAACGGCCCCCCAGCGTCAACGCTTGGTACAGCTGGTGTTTGAAAATATTTTCGTCAGCCATGTTGAAGGATTCCGTGCAGCTGACATTACCTTTGAGCAGACGGACCCCACCCATTTGCATGAGGCCATGGCGATGGGGCGCGGTGCTTTGGCCTGCAGCCTCCACCTGGGCTCTTGGGAACCTGCCATGGTAGAGATTACCCAACAAGGTATTCCCTTAACCGTGGTCTATCGCCATGCTAACAATCCAAAAGTAGAAGCTATTTTTAGACAAATTCGGATTAAGCATCAGCTTCATTTGGTTCGTAGAGACCAGCCACGGGCGATCCTTCAGTCACTTAAAGAAAAGCGTATGATTGGCCTTATGGTGGATATCAACACATTACATCACGGCATTACAGCGCCTTTTCTCGGTTTACCGGCTCAATCTCACCCTGGCACAGTGAAAATGGCGCGTAAATATGGCGCACCTATTGTTCCAATGGTGTGTATTCGCACGGCACCAGGCAAAGCCAAGCTTTGTGTTCAACCCCCTCTATTTGCGGATAAGAACGAGAGCGACAGCGAGCTGATGCTCCGGCTATACAAGCAACTAGAGCCCTTCTTACTGGACCATGCGGAACAATACAACTGGCTACATGGTCGTTGGCGGGCCCGCCCCGATGGCCGCGTTTGGAGCCGCAGCACCCCTGTTCAAGAGATTCTCAAGGAACGCACCACCCCCTTTTTAGAACCGACTGAACAGGTGATGGAGCTCATTCGATGAGCCGCCTTTTGCTGGTCAAATTCTCCTCTATGGGGGATCTGATTCATGCTTTACCAGCCGTGACTGATGCGGTAAATGCCATACCCAACCTACAGTTGGACTGGGTGGTTGAGGAGGCCTTTCAAGCGATTCCAAGCTGGCACCCTGGGGTTAATCATTGCCATGTCATTGGGTTAAGACGCTGGAAAAAAGCCCTTTTACGTCGTGATCACCGCCGTGAGATCGGTGCGTTTATCAAACAGGTCCGACACACCCCCTATGACACGGTTTTGGATGCCCAAGGGTTAATGAAATCGGCCTTAACAGCCCGCTTATGTGCCCCAGCCACTCCCCTTCACGGTCCTTCTAAAAGTTGGGCACGTGAACCTTTAGCCTGCCACCTTTACCATCAGCCCCACCCGGTTACTAAGCCAGACCATGTCATCACTCAACTCAGACAGCTCATGGCCTTAACTCTGGGCTATAGCCTGCCTACGAGCGCTGCTGACTTTGGGATTGTCCGTGATCGGCTACCCGATAGACCCGCTTGGTGGCTTATCTCTGGTGATAAACAGGAAACACCCTATCTGATTTTTCTCCATGGTGCCGGCTGGACCAGTAAGGCTTGGCCTGAACCTTATTGGTTGGACCTAGCTAAACAGCTTGGACAGATGCATAAAATGCCTATTTTGCTTCCCTGGGGTAGTGCAGAAGAGAAACAGCGCGCTCTACGTATTGCCGCAGCCGAAAAATGGTGTCGTGTTTTACCCAAAATGGATATGCAGCAAGTTGCGGCACTCATTGCAGATGCGACGGCAGTGATCGGCTTGGACTCAGGTTTTGGTCATCTGGCAGCGGCTTTGAACACCCCCCATGTCACTCTTTATGGCGCCACAAACCCTGACTACTCTGGAGTAGCAGGGCAAGATGGGGTACTTTTACGATCCAAACGCACCTGTGCCCCCTGCATGAAACGTGTTTGTCCACTACCGGCTGAACAACAGGGGATCAACCCTCCCCCCTGTTTTGAAACACTTCCCCCCCAAGCGGTTGTACAAGCCATAACCCAGGCCATGGAGGCGAACCATGACGCATAAATGGCCGATTAGTGGGGTAATTATTACCTTAAATGCGGCTCATCAACTGGAACCTTGCTTACACTCTTTAGCCTCATGCTCAGAGATCGTGGTGGTTGACTCCGGTTCAACAGATGGCACACAGGCATTGGCTGAAGCTTATGGCGCACGGGTCATTCACCAAGAGTGGTTAGGGTTTGGCGCTCAAAAACAGTTTGCAACACAACAGGCCACGCAAGATTGGGTTCTATGCCTGGATGCTGACGAGCGCATATCGACCGAGCTACACACCAGCATTGATCAGCTTTTTTCTTCGCTGCCGCCGCCCCTACATGCCTATGACATGCCCCGCTGCAACCGCTTTATGGGTCGCTGGTTACGTCATGGAGAAGGGTACCCAGACCCCAACCTACGACTGTTCCACAAAGATCAAGCCCACTGGAGCCAAGACCCTGTTCATGAACATGTACAGACAGAAGGCCAAGTCGGAAGGCTCAAAGGGGATATCCTGCACCACTCTGAAGAGAGCTTGGAAAGCTATTTAAGCAAACAGAATCGCTATACAACGCTCCAAGCCCAACAGCTTGCCCAAGGCAAACCGATCGCAGCACATAAAATTTATCTCAGCCCTCTGTTCCGATTCATTAAGTTCTATCTGATCAGACGCGGCTTTCAGGATGGTCTACCAGGGTTGGTCCATATTACTGTGGGTTGTTTTAATAGCTTTATGAAATATGCCAAAACCTACGCCAGACAGCAGCAAGAGATTGATACGTCTTAAATTCACATTATACACGTTTTAAAATCCTCACTTCATAGATGTTTTTATGGCTAATGACAGAGTTAACATCCATTTTTTCTAGGATTCTTTCTCTTTTTTTTTAGTCAAATCAACAGGGAGCGGGGGGAGAGCATCTAAAAATCATTGAGATTCAGAGCATGACCCTCCTGAATTTCATATTCAAACAGATGGAGAGTGTCATGCTATCGTTCATAACGCATATGCAGTTACGCCGTAAGCTCCTGATCACCTATCTTATCATGGCTTTTGTCACTGCCATCACAGGCATGGCTGGCATTCACTACACCGACCTGGTCGGCCATCATGGTACCGAAGTTGGCATTAAACTGGCCCCTTTGGGGGATGCCGCCATGGAGGTCAAGCTAACCGCGACAGAAGCTCATTTGTTGATCGAAGAAATTTTATCGGGTGATACAACAGAAAACATCGACGAAGCTTGGTCGTTATTGGATGCCAGTTCATGGTATGCCAATGCCATCATTAACGGCGGGAAGAATGATGAAGGGCACTTTCACCCAACTGAAGATCCACGCGTTGTTGCCAAGATGCAAGAGGTCCAAAAAAAGCTCATCACATTCAGAACCATTGCACAAGAACGGTTCGATGCCATGGCCAATACCCAAGTAACAGGGAGTGGCGTGGACCAATCCTTTGATGCTCAGTATGAGTCCTTACAAACAGGGATTGATGCTTTAATCTCACACCCCTCTGCCACAACGCACCCAACTCAACAACTAAAAGCGGCTCTGGCAAAATACTATCTGGCAGATGCTCACCTGTTTTTGGAAGAGCTCCTGGCTGGGGACGAAGCAGTTAAGATACAGGAGGTCTTGGCTCAATTTAGCCAAGCCGAGCAGTTACTTCAAAAAACCGAACAACCATGGTCTGAAGCCAAAAACGCTCAGTTAAGTCAGACGGCCAAAATGCTTAAAACCACCGCCAATACACGGTATAAGCAGAGTTTGGTTGTAATGGGTGCTGGCAGCAGTATGGACCAAAAGTTTGATGCAACCTTTGAGGCCTTTATAAACAGTGCCGACCAAGCGGAAGAGTTTGTGCACAGCAGTATGGATGAAGGCATGGCCCGTGTTGAGGCTGAAATTCAAACCGCCAAAAAAATCCTCTTCATGGTGACTGTTGTTGCCATCTCTATCGCCATAGCCCTTGCCTTTATGGTTGCCCGCTCTGTTGTTGATCCCATTATGGCTTGTGCATCCATCGCTAGCCGCATTGCTAAAGGCGATTTAACCTGCAGTATGAAGCTGGGTAGAAAAGATGAAATCGGCGAGTTAGCCGATGCACTGGATCATATGACAGACAACTTAGCCAAACTGGTGCACACATTGGTGGCATACGCCACTGAGCTGGGTGGGGATGCCTCTAAGCTATCGAACCTATCCCTTGAGCTAACCGATGGCTCTTCACACCTGAACAATCGCTCTAACGAGGCCTCTGAAGCCACCCGTTCGGTCTTTGACCGGGTGGGAAGCATCGTCCACAGTAGTGAAACCGCATCTCAGGATCTAAACACCATCGCTTCAGCAGCAGAGGAGATGAGTGTCAATATGAGCACCATAACCTCAGCTGTGGAAGAAGCTTCAACCAACCTCACCATGGTTGCCGGTGCCTCTGAAGAGGCCAACAACACCATGCGTGCTGTGCAGGACACCATGAACCAGAGTAAAGAAGGGGTTAATCAAGTGGCCTCAGCCATTGAAGGGATCCGAGGTACCTTGAACGATATCCGGGCCCAATGTCAGACCACGGCTGGTGATTCTCAAGAGTCTGCACAACATGCAGAAAAAGCGGCGCACATTTTAGAGGGCCTGAAGGACTCCACCCAAAACATCGGCAAAGTCATTGCTATTATTAACGACATTGCCGACCAGACGAACATGCTCGCCCTTAACGCTTCCATTGAAGCTGCTGGTGCAGGAGAAGCCGGTAAAGGCTTTGCTGTGGTCGCTAATGAGGTCAAAGAGCTGGCCAGCCAAACTTCAGATGCAACCCAAACCATTGCGCAGAATATTGAAGCCATACAACAAGGCAGTAATGAGGCCTACCAAGCCAGCAATGAAATGTTGGGCCGTATTCGTCGCATAAGTCATGGTAATGATGAGATTGCATTCTCCATTGATACGCAATACACCACTTTGGATGGTGTGAGCAGCTCCATTGGTAACATTGCTCAACAGACCAATGAAGTCGCAGACCGCATGGAGGAGGCCGCGCAGCGTATGACAGAGTCCAGCACCAACCTTAGTGAGGTTTCACAGGGGATTAACGAAGTGACCCGTAACGTCAGTGAAATTTCTCATGCGGTATCTGAAGTAACGCAAGGTGTGGCCAAAGCTTCCCACGGCAGTGGCACCATTACAGAAAATGTCAATCACGTTGCAGATAACACCAAAAACCTACAAACCATGGTTACCATGGTAGAACAAACAGCTGAGCAATTTTCGGAGATCAGTTCATCCGTTAAGAACCATGCCGACCACATGGCAAATATTGGTGTTGGGCTAAATCAGACATTGACCGTTTTTCAGTTAGAACATAACCCAAAAACCTAAAAATCATCCGCCCCCCCCCTTTCACTTCGACAAGAGAAAAATGAAGCAAGGGGGGGCATACTCCAAAAAAACCAACACCTTACATATTCACCCTAAAAAAAGTATGAGATTATCCTTAAAACAACCAATCAACTCGTACTTATACTTATTATCATTCTTACTTGGTATGCTTTTGGGCTTTTCCTCACCTTAAAAGACAGACCATAGGCTTTTGAGAGCAGATAGAAAACAAAAAGGGCCTCCCAAAAATGGGAGACCCTTTGTCCGGCCTATAAGCCTTAAAAATAGAGTATGTGCGACTCTTGCTGACCCGGTTTCTCTCGGCGGGTTCTTTATCGGCCCCTGTATTTTGATTTTTGTGGTTAAGCTTTGATTTTATTATTAAACCACATTTTTGTCAGGGTGCCGCTATAAGCTGTTGCAGTGAAATTTTTACCATTATTTCATAGGTCAATGCAAGCTAAAAGCACAGATCCCATACAACAACACTGTTTTTTTTTGTTGGTTTGTTTGTTTTTCAGCAAGCTTTAAACTAGCAAAAATCAAGCTTTTCCGCCAATAAAAAGATTCGATCTTCATCTGATCATGCTAATGCTCTAATAAACAAAAACAGGCGCACTTCAACTGCCTATTTTTGCACCAGATCGCCAGAAAAATAACTATAGATGCGTATTAAAGCTTCAATACCTGTATGCAACGTTGGCAAGTGGATATTTTCATCCGGGGCATGGCACTTCGCATCGGGCAAGGCAAAACCGATGAGGACAGGTAAAGCTCCCAGGGCTTCATGCAACGCTGCGACAACTGGGATGGTGGCCCCCTCCCCCATCAGTAAGGGTGCTTCACCAAAAGCCTCTTCCAAGCCACGACGGACCGTCTGCAGCACAGGGTGTGAACCATCTACTCGGATACCACGCCCGGAACCCGGCAGTTGCTTTACCTCTAAATGGGCATGTGGTGGCAGATGGGCCAAAAGGTGCTGCTCAACCACAGAGAGAACATGGGCAGGATCCTGATTGGGCACCAGCCTCATGGAAAGCTTGGCATGGGCCTGAGCAGGTAAGACCGTTTTAACACCATCACCATTGTAGCCACCCCACAGACCATTGATCTCCAAGGTTGGGCGCATCCAGAGCCGTTCAAGCAAACTATAATCAGGATCACCCCAACTCTCGCTTATTCCAATTTCCTGACGCCACAGGGCTTCATTGAAAGGGATGAGAGACAACTCATCGGCAATCGTGGGGGTAACCGGTAAAACACCCTGGTAGAACCCCTCAACCAACACACGCCCCTCGTCATCTTTAAGCGAGGTCAACAGGCGGCTCATCATCTCCAGAGGGTTGGCCACAGCACCACCAAAGGTGCCCGAGTGCAGATCACGTTTTGCTGAACTTAACGTCAGCTCCATTAAAGCCATACCACGCAAACTGGTGGTGATGGCCGGACGCCCCTCATCCCACATCGCGGTATCAGAAAGCACCAAGAGATCACACTTAAGAGAGGCACCGTAACTGGCGAGGAACCTTTGCAGGTTAGGGCTAACAATCTCCTCCTCCCCCTCCACCAGAAAAATAATGTTGTAGGGGATATCCACACCGCAACGCAGCAAATGAGCAATGGCAGCAACATGCATGAACAGCTGCCCTTTATCATCTGTTGCACCACGGGCAAAGAGCCGCTGATCCCGAATTTCAGGGTCAAAAGGAGGTGTGGTCCATAGCTCAACTGGTGTTTCTGGCTGAACATCATAGTGACCATAGATCAGAACAGTGGGGAGGCTCTCATCAACCATACGCCGCCCAACCACGTAAGGGGGCGCACCAGGAATGCTTAAAAGCTCAACCTCAGACAAGCCCGCCCAACGCAACTGGTCTGCCGTATAGGCCGCACAGCGCTGTAGATGTTCAGCATAGCTTGGATCAGCAGAGACGGAGGGGATCTTAAGATAGTCGATCAGACGTGAAAGATGCTCCTGACGGAGCTTTTCATCCGGAAAGGGGGGGACAGAAAAGGACTCCACTCACTTTTTCTCTTTCTTATCCTTAAGCTCTTTAGGGCTCATGATCTGTTTAAGCTTGGCACAACCCGCACTGATCTCTTCCCACCGCTCTGGCATCTCTAACTGTACGACTGTTGCCGTTTTAATGAGGCCAAAGCCAAACATGCCACTCTGTTTATTGGGACCGACCAGATAGGAGAGCAGCAGTTCCAAGCCCGGGTTATGTCCCACCAGCATGACACGCTTACTGCCTTTACCAACCTCACTGAGAACTTCAATCAGATCTTCTAGGGATGCACCGTAGACACGATCATCCCAAACAAGCTGTTTCTTTTTTATGCCCAGCTCTTTGGCAACCGCCACCATCGTCTGTTTGGCACGCTCAGCCGGAGAGCATATAACCAGATCTGGTGTCATGCCCTGTTTCTCGACCCAACGCCCCATACGTGGCGCATCTCGACGGCCACGTTTAGCCAACGGACGTTCAAAGTCCGTCGGTGCATCCGTATCCCAAGCAGATTTTGCATGTCGGAGTATGATTAACTGGCGACCCATTCCAACTCTCAATCAACATCTAAATGTTGAAACAATACCCGTCTTAAAGAATGTGACCCTCATAAGGTAAGAAGGCTCAACAGACCTTGGCTATGAAAGCCCCGGGTAATTATTAACCCTAATCAAGCATAAAACGCTGCATCATAACATGAAAAACAGCCACAAGACACCAAGCTTTTCATCACAGCATCGGAAAAAAGTCATGCAACTGTTACATACAGCTGCCTCAATTTTTCCGCTACATTTATTTAAAGCAGGAACAATGTACCACGTATAGTCAGACAAAAGTATCTTCAAAAGTCTCCGCAATTTCAGGAACAATAAGCATCCATCCTACGCATCACTTTTTTGATAGATAAAGGAGAGCCAGGTGAGATGAAACAACACGAGAACACACCCCCTACCCCAGCCTATTTTCACAATAAAACGGCTTCAATCTTTTAAAGATTATGGCTTGCACTTTTTTTATGCAACTAAACATAACCACACACTTTTCACACCCTATGATGTTGTGGCATATAGCCCCTACAGATCTTTAAGAGTATGCTAAGACACCTTTTTATACCTGACTGAAGGATTTCATCATGCGTGTGGCCATTATACGACAGCGATATACCGACTTCGGTGGTGCTGAGCGTTTCCTGGGACGCGCAGTAGATGCCCTAGCACAGCGCGGAGTGCATATCACCATGCTGGCTCGTGACTGGCCAGAACATGCGAATCGCCACCTGATCAACCCCAAATATATAACCCGAACCGGGCGGGATCGTGGATTTGCACAGGCTGTCTGCAACCATTTAAAGAATGAGAAATACGACCTGGTGCAATCGCATGAGCGCATACCTTGTTGTGATCTTTACCGCGCAGGAGATGGTGTACATAGAGAGTGGTTAAAACAGCGAAAACGCTTTATGGGCTGGAAAGCAGCTTGGGCAGACCGTATGCCCTATCATCGTTATATCTTAGATGCTGAATCTCGACTCTTTAATAGCCAACAGCTTAAAGCCGTTGTCTGTAACTCCGCCATGGTAAAGCAGGAGTTGATGGATCACTTTGACATGCCATCCCATAAACTCCATGTCATCTATTCAGGTATTGACAGTGACCGCTTTCATCCAGACCTAAAAGAACACCGTCACTCCGTACGAGAGCAGTGGAAAATTCCTCAGGATGTACCTCTTTTTCTTTTTGTTGGATCGGGTTTTGAGCGCAAAGGGGTTGGCCCCCTTCTCCAAGCCTTAGCTCAAATGCCGAAGCAGGCCTACTTACTTATTGTTGGTAAAGATAAAAAAAGGTCTGCTTATCAAACACTGGCTAAAAAACTTGGCCTATCTGCCAGAGTACGCTTTTGCGGCCCACAAAAAGATGTTCGCCCTTTTTATGGTGCTGCGGATGGTGTTGCACTGCCCACTTTATACGATCCCTTCCCCAACGTTGCCTTAGAAGCCATGGCGTGTGGATTACCCCTGCTCAGCTCCACCAAAAGTGGTGCTATGGATCTGATCGAGTCCGGTCACAATGGCTGGCTCTGTGATGCCCTGGACATAGAAACCATGGCACAGCATTTACTCAGTATGTGTGATACCACCCGCAACACCAACGTGGGCAAGGCAGCCCGTGCCACAGTCGAACCGTTAAGCCTGGATGCCATGGCAACCCAAATGGAAGATCTTTATACACACCTACTCAATCCATAAGGGTTTGGCACAATAAACAGACCCTCAAGCGCTTTCTCTTTGACCAATGGCTTAAATCAGAGTACAAGAGTGGGTTTTTCGCCATAACGCTATCTGCAGCGGAGCCCCATCCCATGTCCCAGGACGTCTACCCCATCGAAAAACTGCGCAACATTGCCATCATCGCCCACGTGGACCATGGCAAAACCACCCTGGTGGACAAACTGCTGCAGCAATCTGGAACCCTTCAACAGCGCGGTGAAGCCACTGATCGGGTCATGGACTCTAATGACCTTGAAAAAGAGCGTGGCATTACCATCTTGGCCAAGAATACGGCCATCTACTGGAACGGTTACCGTATTAACATTGTGGATACCCCTGGACACGCCGACTTTGGCGGTGAGGTTGAGCGGGTACTCTCCATGGTAGACTGTGTTCTACTGCTGGTAGATGCGGTGGAAGGCCCCATGCCCCAAACCCGCTTTGTGACCCAAAAGGCTTTTGCTCAAGGGTTGAAGCCCATTGTGGTTGTCAACAAGATTGACCGTGATGGCGCCCGTCCTGATTGGGTTCAAGATCAAACCTTTGATCTGTTTGATAAGCTGGAAGCAACCGACGAGCAGTTGGATTTTCCCATTATCTACACCTCTGCTTTGCGCGGCTTTGCCACAGAAGATCCCACAGAAGAGACCGACAACATGGATGCGCTGTTCCAAGCCATCGTTGATAATGTCTCTCCTCCAGACGTTGATCCTGATGGCCCCTTCCGTATGCAGGTCACAGCCCTCGATTATAACAGCTATGTGGGCATTATCGGCATTGGCCGTATTGAACGCGGAACCATTAAAACCAACAGCCCCGTAACCCTGATCGATGGCGACGGCAGCCAACGTAATGGGCGCATGCTGCAACTATTTGGCTTTCTTGGGCTGGATAAGGTTGAGGTCCCTGAAGCTAAAGCCGGGGATATTATCGCCTTTACCGGTATCGAGAAATTGCGCATTTCTGAAACGATTTGCCATCCCGACTCCTTGGAACCTTTACCTCAGCTGTCGGTTGATGAACCAACCGTAAGTATGACCTTCCAGGTGAATGACTCCCCCTTAGCCGGTCGTGAAGGTAAATTTGTAACCAGCCGTCAGCTACGTGACCGTCTGCTTCGTGAGCTGGAGACCAATGTTGCTCTGCGTGTTGAAGAGCTGGATGACCCAGACAAATTCAGGGTCGCCGGGCGTGGTGAGCTGCACCTGGGTATTCTGATCGAAAATATGCGTCGTGAAGGCTTTGAACTGGGGGTTTCCCGCCCAGAGGTCATCGTCAAAGAGATTGATGGTGAGAGAAAAGAGCCTTACGAGCAGCTGACCGTGGATATCGATGAAGATAGCCAGGGTAAAGTGATGGAAGCCCTGGGTGAACGCAAGGGTGACTTGGTCAACATGGTCCCAGACGGCCGTGGCCGGGTACGAATTGATTATATGATACCTGCCCGTGGTTTAATTGGCTTCCTCACTGAGTTCCGTACCATGACCTCAGGTAATGGTTTAATGTACCACGTGTTTGACCATTTTGGCCCTTATGTGACAGAGTCCATTGGTCAGCGCTCACGTGGCGTGTTGATTGCCAAAGATTTGGGAGAAACGGTCGCCTTTGCACTCTTTAACCTGCAAGAGCGTGGACGCTTGTTCACGGGTCCTGGTGAAAAAGTGTATGAAGGCATGATCATCGGCATAAACAGCCGTGCTCAAGATCTAGTCGTCAACCCTATGAAAGCCAAACAATTAACCAACATCCGCGCGGCTGGTAGTGATGAAAACATCAACCTGACACCAGCGATCAAGTTTACCTTGGAAGAAGCGCTGGAGTTTATTGATGATGATGAGCTGGTTGAAGTAACCCCTAAGACCATTCGCCTACGTAAGCGTTTTCTGTTGGAGCATGAGCGTAAAAGAGCCGCAAAAAAGGTCTAATCCAACAGCGAAGATCAAGCAGCACCAAAAAGAGCAGCCCAATGGGCTGCTCTTTTTTTGTCTGTTCAACAAGAATTTCTCTCGAATAACAGGCCAATTCATCCTGGTAAAAAAGCGGTGCTCTCCACCTTATTGGATGTCAACTTATCCGCATGCCAATAACAGACACAGAGCGTTCTTGTATTTAATACCCGATATTCATTCAATTTTCATTTACAAGAAGAGCACTTCTTATTCACACACTGTCCCACCTTACTTAACCAAAACGTTACAATGATTATGCTACGATATCACACGCTTACCCTATGTTCAGCAGCAGTTGTAGCCGTGGCTGCAATAGCACGTTAAAATCGTCATTACGTCCTTTTTCGAACTAGGGAGTTCTACATGAAAAAGCTGTTTGTTGCCGCTGCTATGGTTAGTATGGCCATGGCTGCTACTCAAGCTGAAGCCCGTGACCAGATCCGTATCGTCGGCTCTTCCACGGTTTTTCCTTTTGCAACCACTGTGGCGGAACAGTTTGGTCGTTCCACCGCCTTTAAAACCCCTGTGATTGAATCAACAGGTTCTGGTGGGGGCCTTAAACTGTTCTGTTCTGGTTTGGGTTTTGACCATCCTGACATTACCAACGCTTCTCGTCGGATCAAAAAGTCTGAAATCGAGCGTTGCGCCAAAAACGATATCAAAGAGATCATCGAAGTTAAAATTGGCTATGATGGGATTGTGCTTTCCAATGCCAAAACCTCTCCTTTGATGAACGTGACCCTGCGTGATATTTTTCTGGCCCTGGCTAAAATGGTACCAGATGCCAGTGGAAATCTTATAGCTAACCCCTATAAGACCTGGAAAGAGGTCAACAACACGCTACCCAACACCCCGATTGTCGTGTTTGGCCCTCCCCCAACCTCTGGTACACGTGATGCATTTGCCGAGTTGGCAATGGAAGGTGGCTGTAAGACTTTTCCAAGCATCAAAGCTATGAAGAAGAAGAATAAAAAGAAGTACAAAGCTTTGTGTCACGGCGTTCGTGAAGATGGTGCCTATGTAGAGGCTGGTGAGAACGATAACCTGATCGTTCAAAAGCTGTCAGCCAACCCCATGGCACTGGGCATCTTTGGCTATAGCTTCCTTGAGCAAAACTCCGATAAGGTGCAGGGAAGTTTCATTAAAAACACCCCGCCTACTTTTGAAAATATTGCCGATGGCAAATACCCTGTTTCCCGCTCTCTCTTCTTCTACGTCAAAAAGAAGCATGTGGGGCTGGTTCCAGGTATTCAGGAGTACTTAAAAGCGTTCTCCAGTGAACAAGCCTGGGGAGATGAAGGCTACCTCGCTGACAAAGGCCTTATCCCTATGCCAGCAGCTGAGCGTAAAAAGTTCATGATGGATGCTAAAAATTTGAACCCCTTAAAGATGTAAGTTCAGAGGGTGTTCGGAATGAATAAAAAGGGTGGCCATGCAAGGCCACCCTTTTTTTGTAACCTTATGGCGCCCAAACAGCATGAGCATTTTCAGACCACAGCCTAGCCGTCAGTCTTATTCCATACCACACTTAAAGAGATTTGATAAATACAGCTAACCACATAATCTATATTAATTTTATGATTCAAGCCCACCAGGGCAAGTGCACAGATATGGTACGACAAACCGGATACACATACTTAGTACGCTCCTACAAAAAACGCTTTATTACGAAAACAAAAAAGCAGGGGCCCTTTTCAAACGGCAAAGCTGGAACGATCTAGCCAATCGATATTCATCACGAAGCGCCCTCTGTTGCGACCCTATTCAAACGGACCAACGACCGACCTATTGATCTCCCCCCCCCTCAACACCACACCTTGCCCTGATGCGATGCCCCCTACCGTTTGATCCATGCAACCCAACAATGACACGTTAAACCTTACCCGACTAAGGAGAGCTGCACAGACGATATCGATGTAGAATCAGCCAACCTAAGAACCATATAAAGCCAAGGGGCCATAAAAAAAGGCTTCCTCAGAAAGGAAGCCTTTTTAAAACCTAAACCACGGATGAAGCCTTACTCATCAGCAGGAGCAACCACGGTCAAACCAAACATTTTCCACATCTGCATACCACCACGATAATAGATCAGCTTCTCTTTGGGGTAGCCCACTTCGAGTAGACCTCTAATGGCGGTTGGGGACTGGCCACACCAGGGGCCATTGCACCACAGAACAAGATATTTAGCGTTGGCAAAGTTGCCATCCTCAACCCCAAACTCAGCTAAAGCTTCTTCAATAGCAACTTCATCCGCGCCCAGTTGAGGACTAACATCGGTGTAAGGGATGTTGATGGAGCCAGGAATGGTTCCTTTAGCGTGCCAGTCTGGGGTACGTGCATCAACCAATAAACCGGTTCCATCTGCAACGTATGAGGTCATAAATTCGATCACCTCAACCTCACCAATGGTACGCACACCATCCGCAACATCCATAGGCATTGCACAGAAAGGAGGGCACTTCCGTGAGGTCTTCGCAAAGCCTGCATCAATAACTGCAGCCTGATCCTGATTACGCAAGACTTTAACCATACCAGCACCGTGTTTAACCTCCACAGAGCCGATTGATCGGGTAATGTTAACCTCTAGACCCGTATCCGGTGCAGGACCGCCCCCCTCTCCTTCTGCCATGGCATTCATGGACATCATGGCCATACCCATACCTGCAATCAGTGCTGTCAGCTTTTTCAACATCTGCATCTCCTCATCGACACCCAGATAGGACCTGAGCTTCAGCTCAGATCTATATTATCCGCACACACAGGACTTTCCCCCATCCAGTGATGTGCGGTCCTTTACGGTTAAGAATAAAATTGAAAGCTGCAAAAACCATCATACTGTACGATGAATACATGCTATTTAGCTTTCACACTCCATCATGCACTTTCCATTTTTACAAACGCAAATGTTTTTTACTAAAAAATCTCCTTAATTCAACCTCTCCATTTTAAACTATAAAAAGCAAAAAAGACTGCTTCCCTATTAGAGATAGCAGTCTTTCTTATACATGCATCAACTTAGCTATGGCATAAAAACCAAGACGCCATACTCAGCTCATGGGGTAACGACCGTTGAACTGGTGACATCACCTTTAGGGCGCTTACCATGCATATGCTCCCCTTCAATAATGTAGTACACATTTTCCGCAATATTGGTCACATGATCACCAATCCGCTCTACATTTTTTGCAATGAATAGAAGGTGGGTATAGGGGGAGATGTTACGGGGGTTCTCCATCATATAAGTGAGATATTCCCGGAAAACACTATTAAACAACTCATCGACCTCAATATCCTTACGCCATACTTTCATGGCCAGTTCAGCATCACCACGCTCAAAAGCCTCCATGACCATCTCGATCATGCCCTGGACAGAACGGACCATCATATTTAAAGCACTAATCCCTGATCCTGGAGGGTTTTGAATCAAAGCTAACGCACGCTTGCTAATATTGGCACTCAGGTCCCCCATACGTTCCAAGTCAGTGGCCGTTTTCATGATCGATACGACACGCCGTAGATCATCTGCTTTGGGCTGACGCAAAGCAAGAATACGAATAACCTGATTTTCAACATCCCACTCTAACTGATCAATATTTTGATCTTTTTCTATCACATGCAGAGCATCTTCAGATTCCAAAGTAGAAACGGATTCAATGGCAAGCTTTAACTGAGTGTGTACGTCATTGGCCATTTTAATAACCAGTGCGTTGACCTCTTTCAACTCTTCATCAAAAGCTTGTATGGTGTGTTTACGCATAATTCCCTCCATGATTTCCCTACTTAACCAAAGCGACCAGTAATATACCCCTGGGTCCGCTCATCGGAGGGGTTGGTAAAGATTTTTTCCGTTTCATCTACTTCCACCAAATCCCCTAAATGGAAGAAAGCGGTATGCTGAGAAACCCGTGCCGCTTGCTGCATTGAGTGCGTCACGATAACAATGGTGTAGTTATCACGAAGCTCATCAATCAACTCTTCAATTTTTGCTGTGGCAATGGGGTCCAAAGCAGAACAGGGTTCATCCATCAAGATGACCTCTGGACTCACCGCAATGGCCCGTGCAATACAAAGCCGTTGTTGTTGTCCACCAGACAGCCCAGTGCCAGGTGAATCCAGACGGTCTTTCACCTCTTTTAGCAAGCCAGCTTTCTCCAGTGACTCCATGACAATCTGGTCCAACTCCTGGCTATTTTGTGCCAAACCATGAATACGAGGGCCATAAGCGACGTTGTCATAAATGGACTTTGGAAACGGATTTGGTTTTTGGAAGACCATACCTACCCGTGCCCGTAACTGCACAACATCCACATGTTTGTCGTAAATATCATCACGATCCAGGGTTATTTTACCGACAACACGGCACCCCTCAATGGTGTCATTCATACGATTTAAACAGCGTAAAAAGGTACTTTTGCCACAGCCAGAAGGACCAATAAGCGAGGTCACTTGTCGTGGAGGGATACTAAGATTAATCCCACGTAAGGCATTGTTATCACCATAAAAGACTCCGCAATCTTGAGCCAGCATTTTGGGGATTTCAGCCTCACTATTGTTTAGCGCTTCTGCGAGCATGTTTATCGCTTTCCTATCTGTTGAAATCACAGTTATCTGTCATGTATAAGCCGCAATATCTACCAACGGCGCTCAAACTTTTTACGGAGCAATACCGCCAGCAGATTCATCAAAACCAAAAAGCCCAATAAGACCAAAGTCGCTGCGGCTGTTTTTTCCACAAAGCCACGCTCAGCACTGTCTGCCCACAGATATATTTGAACAGGCATAACTGTCGCGGCATCTAAAGGACCACTAGGGATATCCACCAAAAAGGCTACCATACCAATCATCAGCAGCGGCGCGGTTTCACCCAACGCTTGAGCCATACCAATGATGGTCCCCGTCAAAATACCCGGCATGGCCAGAGGAACCACATGATGCATCACGACCTGTAAGGGGGACGCACCCAACCCTCGTGCAGCATCCCGTAAGGATGGTGGAACTGCCTTTAGGGCCGCACGTGTTGCAATGATAATGGTTGGCAGGGTCATTAAGGCCAAGGTCAGCCCACCAACAACAGGGGCAGATCGGGGCATATGCATGACATTAAGAAAAACAGCCAAACCTAACAGACCAAAGACAATAGAAGGAACCGCCGCGAGATTGTTAATATTAACTTCAATCAGGTCGGTCCAACGGTTTTTGGAGGCAAACTCTTCAAGATAAACAGCGGTTGCCAAACCAACGGGAAAAGAAGCCAAAAACGTCACCAAAAGTGTTAATCCCGAACCCACTAATGCCCCCAGAATACCGGCTTGTTCAGGATCCTGAGAGCTTCCGTTTGTCCAAAAATCATGATTGAATTTTTTCTCTAATCGTCCTTCATCCTGCAATTGCTCTAGCCAAGCGATGGTGAGATCTTTAATCGGGCGGTCACTCTCCGGCACATCTTTGCTAAAGTACCCTTTGATGTACATATCCACATCATCCGTGGCAACCAGCCATAGCTCACGGGTTGTCCCCATTAACTCTGGCTGGGCAATAACCAGATCACGTAAAACATATTGGGAACTACTACTAAGAAGCGTCTTTTTAAGAACCTTCTTGGCAGACCTTCCCTTTACCTCAGGAAACTGAGCATAAAGACCATTGATATACAGTTTTCGATAGTTCCCCTCACGCAGAGCTTGCGGGTCCCGTTTACCCTCTGGATCAATGAGCTGCTCATCAAAATGAATTTTCATCTTGATTTGGGTCTGTTGAAATGCTGTAAAGCCGTTACCAAGCATGGTGGTTAAAAGCAGAATTAACGCAGCCATCGCCACTAAAATTCCACCCACGCCCATATACTGAAAACGCCTTTCAGCAGCATGACGCTGTTTAAGCAGACCTTGGGTTTTTGGGTCTGAAAAAGATGTACGTTGATCAGTCATATTGCTCTCTGTATTTCTGCACGACGCGCAGGGCGATAAAGTTCAAGAACAAGGTCACCACAAAAAGTGTTAAACCCAACGCAAAGGCAGAAAGGGTTTTAGCACTATCAAACTCCTGATCACCAACCAGCAGCGTAACAATTTGAACCGTCACGGTGGTCATGGCCTCCAAGGGATTGGCAGAGAGTTTGGCAGCAGCACCAGCTGCCATAACTACAATCATGGTCTCACCAATGGCACGGGAGATGGCCAACAAAAGCGCACCGACAATCCCAGGCAGCGCTGCGGGTAATATGACCTGTTTAATGGTCTCAGCCTTGGTCGCACCTAAACCATAAGAACCATCACGGAGCGCTTGAGGGACCGCATTGATGACATCATCAGAGAGAGAAGAGACAAATGGAATGATCATAATGCCCATGACCAAACCTGCTGCCAACGCACTTTCTGAAGCGACATCCAAGCCGATGGAACGACCTGTTTGGGAGAGAAATGGTGCCACCGTCAGTGCGGCAAAAAAGCCATAAACCACCGTTGGAACACCAGCGAGAATTTCCAAGATGGGTTTTATCCAGGCACGAATAAAAGGCGTGGCATACTCTGACATATAGACTGCGGCCAATAGGCCAATGGGAGCAGCTACCAGCATAGCAATCAGGGTCACCATGAGTGTCCCGGCAAAGAGGGGAATCGCTCCAAAGGAACCTGATCCCCCAACTTGGTCCGCACGCAATGCTGTTTGGGGGCTCCAGTGCAAGCCAAACAAAAAATCCTGAACAGGAATTTTGTTAAAAAACATGGTCGCTTCAAAGAGTAGAGAAAGAACAATTCCTACGGTGACCAAGATAGAAAGTGTCGAACTGGAGATTAAAACGAGACGGGCAACATGCTCAACTCGGTTACGCGTACGGTATTGAGGCTCCAGCTTTTTATAGGCATAGTTCATCGCCCCTGTAAGCACGACGAATAAACTGCCAACAAGCACAAATAAACTGGTGCTCTTTAGGCTATTATAATGCTCCGATGCAGACATAACGGCTGCATCCACCCCCCCCATCAGCTGACCACCCCCTGCAAGGATTTTGACCTTATTCATGATAACCATGATCTGGTCATCCATGGTAGGCCCTTCAGGTATGGTGAAGTTGCTCATCACCATGGTTTGAACCAGATCAGGCTCAAAAAGCAGCCAAATAATCAGGATTAATAGACCAGGCAGGGCTGCATACATCCCCACATAGACACCATGGTAGTTCGGCCGCGAATGCAACTCACTAGGGTGTCTACCCTCGATCATGGTATGCGCACGACGGCGCCCCATGATAACCCCAATAAACAGTAGTACGATGATGACGGTTAATGCCGAAAGAATCATGACGGCGTTAGACCTTTCCGTGTGGACAAAGATATACCTATAAAAGCGGGCGTTAACACGTCGCTTTACAACCGATCCATACTGACCCTTCACGCGATAGCAAGAGAGGTCAAAGCATAGAACGGCCAAATCATAGCCACCGAAATGCTGTTTTAAAGGGAGCTTCAATGACAGGAACGTAACAATTACTTCCTGTTTGCGTGATACGACATCCTCGTTACCCCTACTTTGATTGCGGCAGAGCAATCAATCCACCCCAATAATGTATTTATCATGATGAATGATACAAACCTTACTCTTATTTTTAATTATTTCATTATTTTAAGTGATATTTTGTTCGGATTTAGCGAGAGAGGGGATCCTACCTAGTGCGTATTACGGGGAAAAGATATAGAAAGGGCCCTTAAAAGAACGGCCCGTCTTAACGCAAACGGACAGTCCTAGGCGTTGGCTCTTAAAAGATAATCTCTGCGCGTACGGTGTTACCATTCCCCAGATAGGTTAACTTACTGAAGCTCATCATCTTTGACATGGCAATACCTCGACCATGGGTATCAAAAGCACGATCCGGACTGAACTCCAGATACTGCTCCCAGTTAAATCCCTGGCCTTCATCTTCAATCAAAAAGTAGCATTGGGTCTCATCCCGTCCATACTCAATATTGACCTTTTTTTCTTTGTACTCTGGCATTTCTAAACGCGCTTCAACCTCTTCATGCCAGCGACCTTGCAAATTTAACTGACTTTTTTCTTTGTAAGTAATACCCAGATTACCGTGCTCAACGGCATTGATCAAAAGCTCAGAGAGACCAACAACAACCGAAGCGGGGTCAGGACAGAGGTTAGAAAGAAGAGCCGTCAAGTCCACAACGTGATCCAGCGTCTTCAATTCAAACTGACCATGGCGCATTAATTTTAATCCACCAGTGGTCTTACGCACCTCTTCTTGAAGATGTGTATAGGCTCTATGCTCTTCACACGCTGTCGCCACCACAGCCAAAAGAGCTTCTTCATCAAAAGGTTTGGTAATGTAATAATAGGCACCTGCCGCCAAACCCTCACGGACAGCTTCCTCACTGGACTTTGCGGTCTGGAAAATGACCGGTATGCGTTCTAAAAGATCAGACTCTTTCATCTGCCTGAGTACTTCAATACCATCCATACCTGGCATCATACGATCAAGCAGCACCACATCGGCTAACTCTGGATTTTTTGCAAGCCAGTCTAAAGCCTGTTGCCCATCTTCCGCCAAATGTACCGCATATCCATCTTCGTCCAGGAGCTCTTCAATCAACTCCAGGTTCAGCGGATCATCATCCACAGCCAATATGACACCTTTTTCAGACATTCCCCGCCCCCCGCACACAAAAACGATCCGCTATACGCAAAACTCGATTATTCAACACGCTCTATATCATGGGTAACAGGCTCGTCATGACGTCTGTCTGATCCTCTAGGCAGGGCAAAGACAAGACGAGCTCCACCACCATCACGATTCTCAGCATGGATCGTGCCGACATGGTTGGTGGCAATTTCACGACAAATGGCTAGACCTAAACCCGTTCCACCTGCCCCAGTATTTGTTCGTGTGGATTGTGCAAATTTATCAAAAATGGCCTCTAACTCACCGTCAGGAATTCCCATTCCACTATCTTCAACCGTCAACTCAATTCCATGCACCATCTCAGGATCATTGGCCCGACGTCCACCGCGCATCTCTATGTGACGTAGATTAAGTTCGATCAAGCCCTCTTCCGGGGTAAATTTAATGGCATTAGAGAGCAAATTACTCAATAACTGCTGAATACGCATTGAGTCCATCATAACCTGGCCATCTTCCAGCTGAGAACCGCACTTGACCTGTATGTTTTTAGCCTCAATAAGCGGTTGAAACTCCTCACATACATCTAACATTAACTGATTAAGATCATGCCATGCCAGATTAAACTGCATACGACCTGCTTCCAACTTGGAGAGGTCTAATAAATCGTTGAGCAGTAAGAGAAGCCGCTGCCCCCCTTTAAGGATATTTTTGTAATAACGCGTTAGTTTATCGGCCGCCAATTCACCCCGATCCAACCGTTTTACGCCTCTCTCTGCAAAGCCCAAAATCCCATGCAGGGGAGTACGTAACTCATGACCGATATTGGCCAAAAACTCCTGCTTAGCGGCTGCAGCAGCTTCAGCAGCCTCCTCGGCATGTTTACGCTCCACGACACCAGCCATGGTATTGGCCATGGTACGCAGCATGGATATTTCCTGGTCACTGGGTGTGTAGCCTGGTTGTAGATACAGGGTTATAACCCCAACCATTTTTCCACCTTGACCAAGAATTTTAATATGGACATGACCATGCAGCTCCATCCCTTCAAACTGTACATCGTGCCCACTCTCTAGCCGACTATCTGTCGAAATACTTACATCTTCCTTCGCTAAAGCAACACGACCACATAAGCAGCTACCATAAGGTACAGTGGCACATATTTGTGCCACGGGGGTGGATTCAATACCTTGCGAAGCTACCAACTCCAACTGCTTGGCTTTTTCATTGGCAAGCAGGATCACTCCCTTTGGTAGGACATTAAACTCCGGTAGCATTAACAACATCTTAAGCGACTGCTTAAGGATCTCTTCTAACGGCTTGCTCGTCAAAGACAACTTGGTAATATTGAAGATGACCTCTTGAAGCCGCTGACCTTTTTCGACCTCTTCAATCTTTAATCTTAAGGCCCGTTCTGTTTGTTGGTGTAGATCCAAACGCGCTTGGAGCAGAGCTTGATTTTGTAGCGCTGTCTGCTCAATCTCTAAAAGATCAACAACGGTTATACCTACATGTGCCGGATTAAGATTGAACAGTTGAAAATGTAACCGCCTATCTTCAATCAACTGAATAAATTCGGACGTTTCTTTTGTTGACTGCTGCTTCCATTGTTGAACAACGGCATCACGCAAATAGCGATTCCATATCCCCGGTAGAATCTCCTCAGGCTCTTGCGTCTCTTCTCCAATCAAGTGATTGGAAAACAGTTTCTTGAACGCCGGGTTCCATCCTGTCAGGGTCATATGGAGATCCATGCCATGATCGACAAGCTGTACCGTAAGGGTCCCAACAGACATACCATCCAAAAAATCTGAATCAATACCGCCTGCTGGATGGATGGGTACAATCTGATCTGGCATTACATCATGCTCCATAAAGTCGACACCAAAGATTTATGTGTAGATCTGAAGGGATGAACAAGAGATGAATGGGGGGCTGCATGTACTACATTGGGGAGAGCATGCTCAGAGGCATAAAAACAATCTGCGGGTTTAGCTTGAGAAGAGAAGTCAGGGGGACAAGCAACTTCTGTCACTGAGCCATTCCGTAAGGCGAGACAAGGAACGTATGAAGCAGAACCATAATCGGCCAGAGCGGTGAAGCACAGATCCCTCTCACCCATGGCAAAGAAAGACTGCCACACATGAGCCAGGGTGAGCACCACAGCCGTTAACGGCGTAACCATGCGCAAACCTGCTTTAGCTTTTAATAGTAATGGATTCACCTCGACGCCTCTCCTACCCCCCCCAGGGATTGTGTGAGGTTATTTTTCAGCCCATGCCTATCCTTATCACATGGGCTGAAAGCGCATTTTTACAAATCACCTTTACTCAGCAAGCTTTCAAAATAGCGGATCGTATGGGTAAGACCTTCACGCAACTCAATATTGGGCTGCCAATCCAAATGTTGTTTGGCTAAGCTGATATTGGGCTGTCTCTGCTGAGGGTCATCCTGTGGTAAAGGCTTATGTATTAATTGTGACTTCGCGCCTGTTAACTCAAGCACCAGTTCAGCCAACTGCTGAATGGTAAACTCTTTAGGGTTACCAAGGTTAATGGGCCCAGCCACATCATCATCCGTATTCATAAAGCGCACAAAACCCTCGATCAAATCATCCACATAGCAGAAAGATCGGGTTTGCTGCCCTTCACCAAACAACGTAATAGGGTCACCCTTTAAAGCCTGAACAATAAAGTTGGATACCACCCGTCCATCATTGGGGTGCATACGGGGACCATAAGTATTAAAAATTCGTGCGACACGAATACGGAGGTTATGTTGACGGTGGTAATCAAAAAAGAGCGTCTCAGCACACCGCTTACCTTCATCATAACAAGCACGTGGCCCAATGGGGTTTACATTTCCCCAATAGGATTCCACTTGAGGATGTACCGACGGATCGCCATAAACTTCACTGGTTGACGCTTGAAAGATTTTGGCCCCAACCCGTTTAGCCAATCCCAGCATATTGATCGCACCATGAACACTGGTTTTGGTGGTTTGCACCGGATCAACCTGATAGTGAATGGGGGACGCTGGGCAAGCCAAGTTGTAGATTTCATCAACCTCTAAATAAATAGGCAAGGTGATGTCATGGCGAATAAACTCAAACCTTGGATGTTCAGAGATGGGGAGAATGTTATCACGATCACCTGTGAAAAAATTATCCACACAGATCACTTCATGACCTTCATTAAGCAACCGTTCACACAGATGAGACCCCAAAAAACCAGCTCCACCGGTTACTAAGATATGCTTACGTTTATGTCCGCGCACGCGATAACCCCTTTGACCATGAAATACAATTGATGTGCTCGATTACACAACATACGATGCTAATTGATCTTTACCAATCATCTCCATCCAACTCCACGACTTCACCATCATAGAGGTCATCATCTTCATACGGTACAAATTGATCCTTACCAGCTGGACATTCAGGGCACACCCAGTCATCAGGAAGATCCTTAAACTTGGTGCCTGCTGCAATACCCATGCTCGGAATACCTTCGTCCTCATCATAAACATAACTACAGATAGGGCAGTGCCATTTCATTGCCTTCACTCCTTTATGAGTCACGCAGACCCCACAAGACTTAACGACAAGCAGATCCACTTATTGTGCCAACACACATCAAGCTTGTCTATATAGGGCACACGTACCATTTTATAATTCTGCTTTATCACTTTCAAATGCGTGGATCAAACCCTTACGAATCGTCTCTGGCAGCTTGTTATCCAGCTTTTGCAAAAGTGCATCGGCTTCTGCAATGCCTCCACGTCGACTGGCCAACAATAGGGTATAAGCTTGCTTAATTTTATCCGTTACCTCAGCCTCTAGATCAGACTCTTTCAGGTAATGGGCCGCCAAACCATATTGGGCCGTCGGATGCCCCATTCGTGCTGTTTTCTTAAGTAGGCGCATGGCATAACTTCGTTTAGCCTTTGGACCATGGGTTAAATACAGGCGGGCTAAGCGGTATTTACCATCCATATTGCCCGCACGAGCCACGACCCCAAACAGACCTTCAGCACGTTTGAGTGAGGCCGATCCACCTTCACCTTTTTCCAGCATTTCACCCAGTGCTAACTTGGAAGGAACAAATCCTGCCTGGTGCGCTTTTTCAAAGTAACGTCTGGCAACCCGTGCATCCACGCCCACACCAATACCATGCCGGTAGTGGTTACCTAGATTATGCCAAGCTGGCACATGTCCGAGTTTGGCACCACGCTTGTACCACTGCACAGCCTTGTACACATCCCGGTCAACACCATTCCCCTGAAAATAGAGTGTCCCAAGGTTATTGGCTGCTTCCGCAAACCCCTGTCCGGCTGCTTTTTTATACCAAAACACAGCACGACGGGTGTTTGGAGCCACACCAATACCTAGGTGAAGCATATATCCAAGATGAAACTGTGCCTCAGAGCTACCACCCTCGGCACCTTTTTTTAGCCATTGCACCGCTTCGGGATAATTTTGCTTTAAGGGCGTGTTAAAGGTTAAAAGCACCCCCAGTAGAGCCTGGGCATCTGCGCTACCTTGCTCGGCAGCTTCTCGCAGGTATCGCTTACCTAAACTGGCGTTATAGCGCGCACTTTTTTGTGTAAGGTAGATCCTGGCCAATGCTGTTTGAGCCTGCATTAACCCCAATGCACGCGCGTCTTCAAGAAGTTTTAGCGCTTCATCTAAGCTACCAAATTGACGGCTGCGGTAATAGAGCATACCTAAGTTGAAACGTGCGCCTTTATTACCATTTTGAATCGCTTTTCGGTACCAAGCCGCGGCTTCAACTGTATCCGTTTTGCCACCGAGCCCCTGTTCATACAACACACCCAGACTATTTTGTGCATCTGCATTGTTCTGCTTAGCAGCGAAGAGAAAGAGTTTGCGTGCACGTTTAAGGTCTTTTTTTATTCCATGCCCATCACGCAGTAAGACCGCCAAATTGTTTTGTGCAAAAGCATAACCCTGATCAGCAGCCCTGCCATACCAGTAGACAGCCTGTTCAGGGTTCTTATCAACACCATCCCCTTCCAGGTAAAGGGTCCCTAGCCAGTTCTGTGAAACCACATCGCCTTGTTTGGCAGCTTTTTCATACCACATAGCTGCCTTGAAGAGATCTTTCTCCACACCAAGACCTTGGCGAAGTAGATCAGCCAAGTTGCCTTGAGCAGGTGCGTGGTTTAAATCCGCCGCTTTACGGTACCAACGAGCAGCCTCTGAGGCATTGGCACTAACCCCTTCTCCACCCTGGTACAGATCACCTAAAGAGGTTAATGCGTAGACATTTTCTTGCTCTGCCGCATAACGGTACCACTTCATGGCTTGGGCTATATCAATGGGCGTTCCTCGACCATGCCGATAGATATCCCCAAGATGATCCCGTGCTTGGCCATCCCCTTGTTCCGATGCTTTTTCGAACCACTGTCGTGCCTTATGAAAATCACGATCAATCCGATCACCCTGGTAATAGAGCAATGCCAGATTGAATTGAGCGGCCGCTTCCCCTTGCTCCGAAGCCAGGGTGTACCAATAGATAGCCTGCTCCTGATTACGGATAACACCTTGGCCTTGGGCATAGGCCAGCCCTAAGCGGAATTGTGCGTTTGCATCACCATGTTCAGCCGCTTTTTGTAACCAACGGACACCACGACTTTTAGCTTGGGTACTCTGCCCATGGTTTACCAACGATAAACCAGTACGGTAAGCGGCGCGGGGCACACTCGCCCGGTTGGCACTAACCAAAGGCTCCATCACTTCAATCCAGGAGATGGGGAACCGTTCTTGCCATAACATCTGAGCCTGGGGCTTAGCGTCAATGGTTATGACCGGCATTGACGCCGCGCGCTCATACCAATAAGCGACTTTTTTCTTTAAGGGGGATGCATTGGTTTCCGTAAGCTGTTCTTCTAGCCATTGTGCCATTAAAAAAGCGGCAAAGGGTTGGCCAGCGTCCACAGCACGTCGGCAGTGATTTTCTGTTTGAGAGGCAGGGAGTTCAGAAGCGACGACATGTCGCACCCCCAGTAGACATAATGCTGTATGGGCTTCCGGCAGACCAGCAACCACCCCTTTATTGAGGTGTTTTAAGGCCTTGGCCCAATCACTTTTATCCGCAACACCGCGTATCTGCACCATGGCCATGGCCAAGTGCCCGACAGGCTGCCCTGCATCGGCAGCTCGCTTGTACCACTGCTGAGCCTTTTGGCTATCTCGAGCGGTACCACGCCCCCGGAAATAGAGATCGCCTAGTTTAATGGATGCCCAAAGGCTCCCCTGTCCTGCCGCACGGCTGTACCATTGAAAAGCCTCAAAGGGCTGAGCTTTGCCGCCGATACCATAATCCAGATAAAGCCCCATAAAGAATTGAGCACGACGAAAGCCTTGGTTGGCTAGCCGCAGTAGAGTCGTGCGATCGGAAGGGAGTTTGACGCCGTGTGGCCACAGCATCATGCGTGTCCCAGTCTCACGCTGCAGAGCCCTATCAGATGGCGGTGCCGCATGTCCCTGACCAGACAGAAGCACAAGCCCTAGAAGCAGCCCAATCCAAGCCCAACAATCTCTACGTTTATCCATAACTGCGCCTAATTCCATCCCTGGCATGATTCCATACATCCACACCAATCAAGAGAAGATCGGTATATCCTGTTTTATGGCCTTTGGTACCGCTAGTTTAGTCCTCTTATCCACCATTGTAAAAGGCGCTTATACAAGCCGTATTTACTGGTCTCTCCATACCTTAGCCAGGGCATCAATACGTGCCAACTGTGCACGTGACATCCCTTTAATGGAGGCGTCGTAGTTAATTCGCGCCACATCATCACCTTCCCATGCACCTAAACGAAAATGCATAATGGCCCGTCGCCTTGATTCCATATTGTTTGCATCACGCCCAATTAAAAAGCGACCGATGGCATTATGGGCCGCGCCATACCCCTGACGGGCTGCCCGGGTATACCACTTCATACTTTGTTCGCTGCTCTTATCGATACCAAGACCGTTCTCTAACAGATAGCCAACGGCCGTTTGTGCGGGGGCAAACCCCTGTTTGGCCGAACTGACATACCAACCATAAGCACTACCTGCGTTGGCTTTAACACCTTTGCCACGAAAATGCATATGCCCCACATTAAACTGGGCTAGGGCATCACCACGTTTGGCGGCTTCTCCATACCATTTTAGAGCTTTACGAAAGTCAACACGGGTTCCAATACCTTGAGAGTACATATAACCAAGACTGTTCTGTGCCTGAACATGACCTTGCTTCGCCGACTTCTTTAGCCACTTAAAACCATCATCAATACTACGGGCTGACGTTGACTCATCCCGTAAAGACTGCCCCAAGCGGAATTGCGCTTCCGCATCCCCACGTCTTGCCAACCGCATCAACTGAGCCCATGAAAGACCTTCATAGGATTTACCATCCACCGTTACCAGTTTGGGGGTTGGTGTGACCGATGCTTGTTGTGGCGGTTTAACCGATACCTTGGGTTTGAGCGTGGGCGCTGCAGGTTGTGCTGTTGTGACGACCGTCGATTGAACATCTTCCACTGCAACATTAGGTTCTATTTTTTTAGGTGCAGAGCTTTTGACCACATCGTTTAGTGGTGTTTTAGGCAAAGTTGCCATCGGCGGCTTATTCACTCTTGATACGGAAGTATCGGCCTCTTTGACACGCTTCTTTTGTTGCGCCTTGGAGTTGTTCGCCAACGCAGCCTCAAGTTGGGCCCGCGTCATGCGGTTGGGATCTTCTTTTTTTGTTGGCTTCGGCTCAAGCGTGGGTGGTGATTGACGAAAACGGTCGCGCAGGGCCACAGCCCCCCACTCTCCCAAGCGAACAGCCTCTTCAGCCCATGATTCCAAGACAACACGTGAGGGCAAGTTGTCACGTTCAGGACGTGCAATCAATGCCATACGCGAGAGAGGATCCCCAACCGAAGCCCCCAAGATCAACCATTCAACGGCACTTTTTCCGCCAATTTTTCCATCATAAGCCATATCTGCCATTGAAGAGAGCTTGCTTATCGCTAAAGGCTCACCCGCTTTACCACTTTGTATCAACCACTGTTTGGCACTTCCTGCCATCCCCCCCTGCCGCTCCCGGTCTAAAAGCCAAAGGGTATACATAGCTAACCCGTGCCCTCCCCTAGCGGCACGCTCATACCAAACATGAGCCCGTTCAAGATCAGGAGTCTGCTTAATGGGTGGGCGATGAAAATGCTTGCCAATGAGATAAGCGGCATCCCACCGACCTAGCTGATAAGCCTTCTGCCAGTATTCCAGCGCTTTGGTGGTATTTAATTTTTGCCCAACACCATGCCAAGCCAGATGCCCAAGGCGCATAAAAGAGGCTGCTTTCTCTTGATTTTTACTGGACTTAAGGGCGTTTTTATACAGTTTTTGCACAGCCCCCTTTTTTTTAGAAACCGCTCCATCTAAAACAATGCGGTCTCCTTTTAGGAGTGTTGATTCCGCAAAAACAGGCTTTGCGCCGCCCACAAGCAAGCCCACCAGTAAACAAACAGCCAAAAAAGACCGAAGAACAGGAGAAAACGCAGAGATCTCGTCACTGTTTTGACGAAAACAGGTGGCAACAAAAGATAAACGGGGATTTTTGCTTATATATTCCATGATTTCAGTCTTTTACATTTATGGCCCAGCTGTTGCTTTTAATACATCGTCTCGGCAAACAGCTCAGACTCAGTACCCAGCTCAAGGCAGGTGTACTGTTGAAGATTCCTTCGGCTCCCGTGACGAACCGGTCCTGCCAGACTGGTTGAGCCGGAGGACGGTACCTTGGAGTTGCTCCCGACCGAGGTACCTACTTTCGGGTAGGCCGGGCAGGCTTGCCACCTTTTACTATCGCCCGGCCTACCTTTTTTTCCCCACACAGGGACGCAGGTACACCACTCACAGGTATTCACCTGTTGGCAAAATCCAAAGCGACACATTTAGCTGAAGCAGCTTCAGCTAAAAAGCAACATAGCATTGTTACGCACATCACCGATGAACACCAGTGATGGGATCGCAAACTATGCAATTTTCTTATGTAAAACGATGTCAGTGCTGATGCACGTGAAGATATGCGTACGCTACCGTCGCGATCTTGCGAGGTAGAGCAGAATAGAATCGGCTTAGAAGCGCCAAACGATCTTAAAGAGAAGAGAGCTTATCGGTTATCGCCAAGGCTGTAATAGGCATCTCGCAGAGAGCGACAGTCAAGAATATGAATATCTGTACGCTCCACACGTATCAACCCTTCATCACTCAGTCGGCGCATTAAACGAGAAAGAGACTCAGGCTTAATTGAGAGCTTGGAAGCTAGAACATGTTTGGGAACACCCAATGATACTGTTCCTTGGTTGCGGGCCAGCATCTCAGCATCCACGCGGTTCATAACATAATCAATAAAGCGCTGAGGGGCATTTTTTAAACTCAGACTTTCAATCTCTGCCACCAACATATGCATACGTACAGATAGAGAACCCATAATACGGAAACAGGTCTCCTGAGATTGGTGCAACATCTCCATAAATGGCGCATTGGGTAATTGATAAACTTCACTGGCTTGCAGCGCTTCCGCTGTAACAGGATAGGCCGGCCGGTTGAGGAACATCAGAGCAAGTGCAATATTTTCACCCGGACGGATGATCTCTAGCACTTTTTCTGTGCCATTTTCTGAGAGACGGAAAAGCTTGATTAAACCTTTACGCAACACGTAAAAGTTATTAGCTTGCCCCCCCTCATGAAACAACACACCTTTTTTCTCCAGTGCAATGCGTTCCACATGGGGCTCTAGGTAGGCCTGCTGTTGGGTGGTCAACGATGTAAAGATCGGACTTTGTGAAAAAACCGGCTCTTGAAAAACCTGTTGACGCCACGCTTGCATGCTTTCCCCCCGCATCCATTCCATGCTTATTCCGAATCTTACACGCTTCCATACAGAAGTCTGTGCAACACCTAATATATGACATATGCAGTCACTCGATGCAGCATCCTGTCAAGATGGGGGGAATCTGTCATTGACGCATATCAATCCAGGAAAGCTCTTGGTTTACAGAATAAAAATCTGTTTCACATACAAACACCATGCAAGGCGTCACAATCCTGAGTGATGTTTTTATCAATACATCTTTGAGCAGATAGACCGGACAGAATAAGCCTATGCAGAACCCTGCTCTCGTTAAGTAGTGACGGGGGACAACCTTAAGTAGAAGCGAAAAAACACTCCACGAAGAAGGGGCCAATTGGTGTCATGAAATACTGCTTCACACTATGCAAATCACTCTGGTAAATAATGCCATAGTCTTTACCAAACACGACGGTCGGAGGGGTCAGGTTAATATTTTCAAACTCAGAGGAAAGACGTGTTTGCACACCTCCGGTAATCAGATTGGCCAGTTCACCGAAGGCATCACCAACCATAGGGTCACGAATATTGGTCGCCTCTTCACCACTAAACGTGTTGGCCAGCTCAATTACAACATGCATGGGGGCTGAAAGATGAATACCCCCTGTAAGTGCGCCATTAAAATTGACCACTGCCGTTGCTTCAGCATCTGGTGGCTCATACTGCTCAAAGTCCTGCTTGATGACAGTAGGACCCTTATCCACATCTTGCGCTAAAAAGGCGATAAAGATCTCATTGACCGAATCCGTAATAAAATCGGACAACTCCTCTTTCATAAAGCCAATATGAACCACACTCATTGAGAGTTCAGGATGACGCCCCATCTCACGAATAAGCTGGTTTGGGTTTTCGGCATGTCGCGTCAACAACCCTTTTAGCTTTCGGTAACTGCTGGTATCTGTATGGGTAAACTGAATGGCGATAGAGGCCTCTTCTTGCCGGGTAATCCTAGCCTCTAACTCAACCCACTCTTGCCCCTCTTCAGCAGGGAGTTGCAACTGAATACGACACACCTCCCCGATATGGCGACTCTCTAGCTCCTGCCTGCACTCAAGGCGTACACTTGAAAAACTGACATTCTGTGTCAAACCCTGCATTTGATGGTTATTACCGAGCATCAAAATCGCAGGCACCTCGATATCGATGCGCGTGGTAGAACGTCCTTCGATATGTCCAGTTTCATCTGACGAAGCAATCATCTGTATTACCTTAACGTGATAGAGAGCAAGCTAAGACTTAACTTAACGGGTTTGCAGGTGACACACCCCAATTTCACCTGCTTCCACTTTACAGAAGCAAATGACCATATTCTTTGATCTGAGGTCTACCTACTGTAACCGGTTTTTCAATGGACCAGAACCTTTTTTCATAGCGAAATGCCTGTTTCTCAATCTCCCTGTCGAATAGATAATTATGCCAGACGCTGATAAAAAACCACGTGACATACGGCCATCTATTTTTATCCCAGCACTGATGATGTATCGTAGATAAACTAAAAAAGTCGAACCTACCTGAGTCACGTTTGCTTGCACGGCTCTTGATCTGACTGTGATGAGGACTCCCATGCGCTTTCAGCCCCTGTCCCAACTTATAACACTTCTTGTTGTCCTGCTCCTTCCCTCCTGGGGAGAAACAGCCGGCAAAGATGTCTCACTCTCCTATAACGGAATTGAGCTCAATGCCCACTTTCTTAAATCACCTGAGACCGCTCATAAAGATGTCGCCTTTCTCATGGTTCACGGTACATTAGCGCACAACCGCATGGAGATGATTGCGTCCACCCAATCTCTATTGGAAGAGGCAGGATGGAACAGCCTGGCGATTAATTTAAGCCTAGGTATTAGCAACCGCCATGGCAGCTATAAGTGTGAGCATCCTCACCGGCATACCCATGAAGAGGCCGTCGGAGAAATTAGCGCTTGGGTACAGTGGCTTAAGCATCAGGGCATTCGTAAAATTGTCCTACTCGGGCACTCCCGTGGCGGAAGCCAAGTGGCATGGTATCTGACAGAACAGGTTGACCCCGTTATTCGAGGCGCTGTTTTGGTTGCTCCATCCACTTGGAGCATGAAAAAAGCCATGCTCAGTTATAAGGAACGGTTCAATGGGGATTTAATGACTTGGCTGGGTAAAGCACTGCTGTTTAGCAAACAGAGCGTCAGCCGAGACGCCCTCATACAGCCCCCAGGCTTTATCTATTGTAAGGATGCCAAAGTCACCCCGCGAAGCTTTGTGAGCTACTACAAAGCTGATCCACGCAAAGATACCCCCAATCTACTCAAACACATTGCCGTACCCACCTTGATTGCTGTGGGCAGTGAAGATCGTGTCGTTGCAGACCTGCTCCCAACATTACAGAGCAGCAAGCTCTCTAAGAACTTTAAACTCAGCATTATTGACGGAGCCGGGCATTTTTTCCCTGACCTTGATGGGGATACCTTGGCAGAAGAGATCGTTAACTTTGTCGACCCTCTCTTCACACAATAAGCACATATAAAAAGGGGGTGAGCACATGCCCACCCCCTTTAATCTTCCCACCACGATCTGTTTAAACTTGGTCAGCCACCACAGGCACAACAAGTTCAGGCTTACGCAGAGCCAAACCATCCAGACAGTGCAACATATCTTCAATATGGCCACACATCTGGTAGATCTCTTCGGTACTACGCCCATCAAACGGCCCAATACAGCGCCCTCCGTGGGTTTCGTAATACTCCTCAATCAGATCTTCCGCCTCCCACATCCGCTCACGCATACGCATGGGGTTGGCATCCCCTGTTAGTCCATGATAAATGGCACAGGTTAAACCATAGGTTTTGCAGTTAATAGACCAAGCAGGATCTAAGCTGTCGGGCCGGTTTTGAGAGAAAGCTTGATAGACCTCTGGACGATAACGCTGAACCCCAACGACCCAAGGTAACAAAGAGGGGTCTGGATAAGGACCACACCAAGCGTTGATCGCCACAATCAAATGGTTCAAAAAAGCATGGGACTCAGAGTTAGGCAGTTGCAACGTATGACAGACATCCTGAAAGACAATAAACAGATGCTTCCTCCACCCCATAGGGCAACGATCCACCATAGGCGGATCTACCTGCGCCTTCCACAATACCAAAACCTCTTCCTCTTTCATCACCAAACAGTTTCCTTCTTAAATACAGCCATTTAACCTTAGCAGACATCAATACCCTATAAAATAAGGGCGCTGCTGAGCAACGCCCTTATACAATGCTCTCGCCAAAACAGCTACCCACTAATCGTTGTATGCTTCGTTTAGCTTATCCACAACAAACAGCGGCATGGCACTCTCACCATGAATATCTTGGGTGCCATACTCACGAACTTCCAGCTTTTCATCCAGTAGTTTGCGTACAGATTCTGTAATCACAACCTGGTTGCCCTCTTTATCAGAGCGGGCAGCTTGGTAGGCCAACTCGACATTATCCCCAATCACCGTAAAGTTACGATCACGGTAGTGGCTACCAATGTTACCCAACACAATCCGACCTGCATTAATACCAATACGCACTTTAAAGGTCTGGCCTGTTTCACTATGGATCTTAGGCAAGGCTTCTACCAACTTACAAGCAGCCGTCACCGCACGATGCGCGCCATCATCTTGCCGATCAAACGACACATACAAACCATCATTAATCAGCTTATCCACTGTTGCGTTATGCTTAACCATAACTTCACAAACCAGATCAAAATAACGGTTTAAGAACGTGACTAGATCTTTGGCATTGAGGCTACGGCAAATCTGCCCAAAACCAACAATATCCAGATAGAGCAGCGTACGGAACTGATCATCAGAAACCCCACCCTCATCGTCATAAAGGTCAACAATTTTATGGTGAGAGAGGTGACTGAGGTAGTTGCGGAAGGAAGCACGCTGCTGCTCCAAACGACGATCGGCCAAAACCCGCTCAACTTCAGCGACAACCCGGTCACCAACAAATGGCTTAGAGATAAAGGCCTGAATGCCAATGGAACGGATTTTCACCATGTCTGCTTTTGAATCCCGTGTGGTCACAAAAACAATGGGCAGATTAGCGCGCTGCTTGTTTTCACTACCTCGGATCCGCACACACATCTCAAGTCCATCAAGATTGGGCATCTCATAGTCAGAGATCACAAGGCTATAGTTATTTTTCATAACCATCCCCAAACCTTGCAAACCATCTTCAGCTTCATCAACCCGGAATCCCTGGGCCGTTAGGGCATTACGCAAGGTGGTACGAATCATCTCTGAGTCGTCTACAACCAAGATACGCTCGGGACGTTCCGCTTCCGCACTAGAGCTCAACAGCCTGCGAATACGGGATACCAACTCAGGGACCACCACAGGCTTAGCCAAATAATCATCTGCTCCGGCATCAAACCCTTTGGCAATGGCCTCCTCAGAGGTCTGTGAGGTAAGCAACAGAATGGGGATATCTTGAACCATTGTCGAACGCACGTTATGGCAAAGCGTTAACCCATCCATTTCCGGCATTTCCACGTCACTCACAATGATATCAACGTCTGCGGTATCAACCAACGTCAGTGCTTCACGACCATCCCAGGCTTCAACAACATGAAACCCCTCTTCACGCAAAGGTGGTACAACCACGCGGTGGAACAGGTCACTATCTTCCACATACAACACCGTCGGTACAGGTGGGACCAAAAGGTCAACCAGCTGAACCACATCATCCTTTTGAAAGGGTAAGGTCAAAAATTGATCGGCGCGGTGCTGAATGGCTTGTTCACGAATTTGAGGATTACCGGAAAGAAAGACAACCTTCGTGCATTTCCCAAGAAGTTTATGGCGCTTAATGGACTCACAAACCTGAATACCATTGGTACCTTTCAACTCTGTGCGTAAGAACACGAGATCCGGCACAATTTCAACAATCTGCTCAAAAAAACCATCACTATCCGAAGAGAGTTCCTCAACATTAAACCGCTCATCATCCGCCACAGCGGATGAGATGATTTTATTGAGCATGGGCGTGTCAGTAATTAATAGAACCTTGGTGGCATTGAGACCCATGTAGCGCTCCCCCTCACATAAAGATGCATCCTGGCCCAAACAAACATCAGGATGTGACGGCAAAATGCCATCTTTTGCATTGTCGTGATCCAGCAAAGAACCAAACAATGGAACTACGATTATTTAATACTCATTCGAACAATTGCAAGATCTTCTTGAATAAAAAAATCATTCAAGAACAAATTATAAACACAAAAAAAAGCACGCACTCTTTCAAGTGCGTGCTTTTTTATGCCTCATTCAAGCCTGTGCAGAACCATGTATTCATGTTGATGATGTTTCCATCTTATTCTGATACAGGGTATCTACCTGCTTAAACAGCTGAGCACGATGTTCATCATACGCATCAATAAAGTCATCACTGGATTCCGAACCCTTACTGGCTTGATCTAACATCTCTGAGAGCTGCCCCACCTGCTGATCCAACTCATGCAAGGCCCCACTGTCCAACATATCTCTAACTTGGGGTAACAACACATCTCCGACAGATTCTTGTTTGAAACGTGAAGCCGCCTGTTCAGCATCCTCCTGCTTCATCCGGCCCTCACTCAATGTCTGCCCCTGACACTGCCAGCGCATTAACCCACTTTTAATACGACGAAGATCAAATGGTACCTGACCCAGATCAAACCGTGACTGAGCTTTATGGAGGGTTGAGGTAGAGTCCTCAATGGCACCTGTCATCTTGGCAAAACCGTGAATAGAGGCCGAAACAAAGCCGTTAAGGCGTAGCGCACTGGCCACCACTTCAGCCACAGAACGGGAGGATTCATTGGTCTGATAAACCACCGTCTTGGCTTCACTGGTTACCCGCTGGGTATCTTCACTCTGGCTGGCCACATTTTGCGCAAACTCAGCAGCCTGCGAAGAGGTCACGGCAATCTGCGAAGCCCCAGCTGCAGCTTCTGCTGTGGAACGGGCAATTTCACGGGCCGCCATATCCAGCTCATCCGTATTTCGCATCACAGCATCAGAAGCTTCTGAGAGATGCTTCATGTGGTCAACCACGTTACGGCTTAGTCCCTCTTGCTCTTCAACCGCTTCGGTCACGTTATTCAGGGAGTGATCAATTTCACTCACAGCATTGGCAATTTCCATCACAGCTTCTGAGGCTTGCCCCGTGTTGTCTTGAATGGTACCAATCTGCTTGGAGATCATCGCCGTTGCATCTGCCGTTTGACTGGCCAGCTCTTTAACCTCATTGGCCACCACAGCAAAGCCTTTACCCGCTTCACCGGCACCCGCAGCTTCAATGGAGGCATTCAATGCCAGCATATTGGTTTGATCGGCAATATTCTTAATAATACCAACGACCTTACCAATCTCGTCAGCAGAGCTGTTGAGCTGATCGACTACGGTATGGGTGTTCTGTGCCCGTGTATTGGCATTTTTAGCCTGTTTGCCAGCCTCATCACACAGACGACGCACCTGCGAAACGGCTTCGGCCATACCGTGTAGATTATCCCCTGTCTCACCAACAGACTGGTTGACCAGCTCCAGGTTGGTTTTGACCTCTGTCATGTTGCTGTGCATCTCTTCAGAAGCGGCAGCAACGGTATTAATATTTTGACTGACCATATCTGAGGTATGGGCAATATCCTGGACATTTCCAGACAACGCTGCCGCGGCCGATGAAGTCTCTTCGGCACGCTGCTCAACAGTTTCCATCGCCGACTCAATACGCCCAAAGGCATCCACCAAATCACCGTTATGGGTGACCACCTCACCCATCATGCCACTCTGAGCACCTGCATCACTTTCTAATTGATCACGAAGCGTGACCAAACCATCAGCACAAGCAGCAATGGTATCGGCCTGAACGGATAGCGTACCAATACTGCCCCGCAACCCTTCAACCATCTGGTTCACACCACGCCCAATGGCATCGACCTCATCTTCACAACTCACAGGGACAGAACCTGTCACATGTCCCTGCCCAACCCGTTGCAAAAGGGCATTAATAGCTCGGATTCTTTGTACAAGACTTTTGGTCAAGAATATGGCAATGAGTGCAGCCAAAATGGCAATGGCGAAGATAACCCCATTAATTTTGATCATCACATGGTGATAATCATTTAAAAAGTGGGAGACATCTTCTTCGACCCGCATGGCAATAATAGAGGCGTTATTGACATTTTTTAGCACCAAATCAACCACAGCCATCTGCCCTTGAAGCTCGGCTGAATCCTTCTGACCCGTACCATCCACTTTAACCAGAGATACTTTTGAGACCCCTAACAGCGCTTTTAAGTCCGCTTGTATCAACTCTAAATCACTACCCAACACCACCATGTTATAGGTGCCGCGTTTGTCATTTTTATCCTTATTTCTCTTATTATAATAAGGGGATATTTGCATTAAACGAACTTTGCCATCCGGGAACTGCTCGATACCGACCACCTTCTTTTTCTTCTTGGCCTGATCAATTTGCGCCAACAAGGGTGCCGAAAAATTTAAAGACTCATTCGTGCCTTTATTTTCATAGTAACTGGCAATGACAGATGGAGAACGCTTGCTGTTCCAGAAAAACATGGAGCCACGTTTTTCATTTTTCATCAGGTTCCAGACACTATCGGCCTGCTGCTTAACCTTAGCGGGTACCGCTTTTTTCAAAGATCGGATCAGTTTCTTATCTTTTCGGGGGAGGTCTGCAATACGCATAAGGGTATCGCCACGTGCTGTTATCAAGCTTTGCAGGCTTTTGGCGTAGGCCTCCTGCTTACCGAGCAACATACGATCAATGGCGTCCTCTTGCATATCCTGCAAGAAATAGAGGGTGATGAGAAGAATCACCACAAGAGGTAGGAGAATCGTCAACAAGAGCTTGATGCGTAACGAGAGATTCTTAAAGAATTGCATAGAGTACCAGACCTCAAACCTTGAAAAACAGACACAACGATATTCGAGCCATTGGCCATACGTCTTTCAACGCACCAATCGCAGACAGCACAACCCAATCTCCCCATTCCGCAAAATAGGGCCTAACAGGTGATCAAAGAAAAAAAAGAATAATTTAGAAAAAAAATTGTGCTATTACAGCCGTTACAAGGAGGGAGCATAATACTCCCTCCTTGTAAGACAGCAAACGACAGGATTATTCGATTGGAAGATCCTGAGCTTTCCAGTCATTCATACCCAAGCGATACCATTTAACATTGGTAAAACCCAGCTTGGTCAACGACAATGCGGCTTTAGGACTACGCCAGCAAGTTAGACCGTTACAGAATGTAATGATCTCTTTATCCTTAGCCATGGACATAAGGTCAGAACATTCACCCTTAAGCTTAGCGGCTGTTGCATCCACATTGGCATCATCCAAACTGGCCTTGCCAGAAGAGACCTGACAATTTACAGAGCCTGGTACTGTGCCTCCCTCGAAGCCTGAAACCTTACGGCAGTCGAGCAGAAAAGCTTCTCCACCCTCCATAGCAGCCAGCACTTCATCAGCAGCTACAATACTGACACCTGCCAGTGAACCAGGCACCTCAGGCTTACCACCAGCTTGAACAGGAGCCGTCACCATAAGAGCTACAGCCAGCGCCGCCATACCCAACCACTGCTTTACACCAACCTGTTGCATCATTGAATACCCCTTGCATTATACGCGTTTGGAACTATTTTTCCCTTGAATGAGCATATCCCAGAAGCCTTTATGATTCCACTTAGAAATGAACTTTTTTTCTTCAACCATTCCCGTAGCTTGTTACAACTAATGCAGGATTTTGGCGGATTGTTCCGTATCAGCCCATCTCTATATACTGGGGCTATTCTATCAATTTATCACACAAAAAAGCCCACATGTTCGCACATGTGGGCTTTCTAAAAACCATTGATCTAGCTCAATGTTTTACATGCTAGGCATGGAAGGGATTTTCCAGAATCAGCGTTTCATTACGATCAGGTCCTGTGGAAAGAATACTCACAGGAATACCGACTACTTCCGCCAAGCGACCCAAGTAGTTCTTCGCTTCCTGGGGCAGGCTATTCCAATCTTTACAACCGACGGTAGAACCATCCCAACCGGGCATGGTTTCATAGATCGGTTCAACCCGGTCTAACTTGACGGTATCTGCGGGGACATACCCGGTCTCTTCACCATCGATACGGTACCCTGTGCAGAGACGAATCTCCTTCATACCATCCAACACGTCAAGTTTGGTAATACACATACCATTAATGCCACTTACACGGGCCGCATGGCGCACCACAACAGCATCAAACCACCCGCAGCGACGGGGTCGGCCAGTCGTTGCACCAAACTCATGCCCTTTGGTGGCCAGGTATTTACCATCAGCATCATGCAGCTCAGTGGGGAAAGGACCACCACCCACACGTGTCGTATACGCCTTTACGATACCCAAAACATAATCCAGCTGGCCAGGAGCAACACCACTACCGCTGCAAGCACCGGCTGAACTGGTATTCGAAGAGGTCACATAAGGGTAGGTACCAAAATCAACATCCAACAAGGCACCTTGCGCCCCTTCAAAGAGAACATTCTTGCCCTCGGCCTGGGCTTTTTCAAGCCATGGTGCCAGATCTTCACAGTAGGGAGCCATCTGCTCACCCATGCGCAGATAAGCATCACGAATGGTCTCCATCTGGAAACCCTCTTCATCGTAATACTTCTCAAGCATGAAGTTAACCAGGTCTAGGTTCTCTTTAAGTTTTTCTTCAAAGAGAGGCTGATTATACAGATCGATCAGACGAATTCCGCGACGGGCAGATTTATCTTCATAACAAGGACCAATACCACGCCCTGTTGTACCAATTTTTTTACCCGCAGCCTTCTTCTTCTCACGAGCCAGATCCAGCGCCTTGTGGTACGGAAGAATAAGATTGGTGCGATCGGCAATTTTTAAATTTTCCGGAGAAATCGCCACCCCCATATCACTGAGCTTACTCATTTCTGACAGCAAAGCATCGGGATCAAGCACAACACCGTTGCCGATGGCGCACTGCTTACCGGGACGAATAATGCCGGAAGGGATCAAATGCAAGATATACTGTTTGCCCTCCACAACCAGGGTATGGCCCGCATTATGCCCCCCTTGGAAGCGCACTACCATGTCGGCCTGCTCAGTAAGCAGATCAACAATTTTACCTTTGCCCTCATCACCCCATTGGGTGCCGACAATAACAACGTTAGACATGTTTTCTGACCGCTCTATTTCAACAACGCTCCTGCTCTCAACAAGCAGTCGCATCTGCCAAGCACCACCGCAGCCTATCTGCGGCAACCGAAAGCCCGAGCAAACCTTGGCTCAAGACACACAAAAAGGGCTACGAAGTGAGCCCTTTCCTTATTATTCCCCATACTAGGGGTGGTTTCAAAGAGAATTCGTCGTTAGCCCGTCACCTTTTTCATCACTATACAGCAATGAAAATACCACCCATTTTCACCACTTAATAAAAAAGCTCAGCATTTCTGCTGAGCTCTTCCTTAAACCACGTGATCTCAAAAGCTTTTTAGGTAAGCTTATCAATATGTTCCTTAGTGACCAAGGTTACCCCGCCCTCTGTACGGTAAAAACGTTTGGCATCCAACTCAGGATCAACACCAATTTCCAAACCATCAGGAATAACCGTATCAGGTCCGACGATACATTTAATCAAAGTGCATTTTCGCCCAACATCCGCCCGGGGCAAAATGACAGAGTCGGTCACGACAGAGTAGGAGTTGATACGAACATCGGTAAACAGCAAGGAACGCTCCACCGCTGATCCAGACACAACACACCCGGCAGAGACCAAACTATCCACGGCATATCCGCGGCGCTTATCATCATTAAACACAAACTTAGCCGCAGGGCGCTGAACCTGATAGGTCCAAATTGGCCAATTTGGATCATAAAGATCCAGTTCTGGTGTGACATGGGTCAGGTCCATATTGGCTTCCCAATAGGCATCCAATGTCCCAACATCACGCCAGTAAGGTTCATTTTTGGTATCCAACCCCACACAGCTTTTAGAAAAGCTATGGGCCATAACTTTGACCTTAGGCACCAAATAGGGAATTAAATCTTTACCGAAATCATGGGAAGAGTCCTCAAGCAGAGCATCTCTTCTTAACTGCTCAACCAAAAGATCACGATTAAAGATATAGATCCCCATACTGGCCAGTGACCAGCCAGGACGGCTTGGTAGCTCGGGTGGCTCAGCCGGTTTCTCTAAAAAGTTAATGATCTGATCATTGGCATCGACATCCATAACACCAAATTCACGAGCCTGATCCACGGGGACCTCCAAGCAGGCGACCGTCGCCGCAGCTTCACTGCGAATATGGTGCTCCAACATTTTGCTGTAGTCCTGCTTATAGATATGGTCACCCCCTAAAATCACCACATATTTAGGATCATGACTCTCTATAAGATCGATATTCTGATACACCGCATCAGCCGTACCTGAATACCAAGACTCAGCAGCCGTCTGTTGCTGAGCAGGCCAGACCTCCACAAATTCATCAAATTCCGCACGAAAAGATCCCCAGCCACGCTGAACATGCTGAATAAGATTATGCGCACGATATTGGGTCAACACCCCTACACGACGCATACCTGAGTTCACACAATTGGATAGAGCAAAATCAATAATACGGAATTTACCCGCAAAGGCCACCGCAGGCTTAGCCTCTGTATCAGTGAGGTTTTTTAAACGGCTTCCACGACCACCCGCCAGCACAAGAATCAAACTCTGACGAATGGCTTCGTTCAGGTTTGCCCCACCATCACTGCGTTGCTCTGCCATGTTTACCTCTCCAAACAGTCTAAAGAAAGCCAATACCCAAATTGGTATCAGACCATCGAGCTCACATACACCCAATCGGCTTTTTGGGGATCATACCCATCATACCCGAAGAACAGTGTAACAGATGAGTTATCGCCTCATCACTGCTGAAAAGCAATCATCATTACCTTAGGCAACCGTATTTTTGCCATACCGCAAAATCTTTGTCACAAGCGTTTCATACATAAAGCGTATCACTACACCTCTTTCATTCTATGCGCGCTTACAAACAGGCATCAAAAAGAGGCTAAAAGATAATCATCACTACCCGCAGCCACGCCTATTTCTCAAGCACTGCGCAACAAAGATAAGCAGCGACACAATATGACACCTACGATAAACGGCATGAGCAGCTCAAGCTCAATCATTTACACCATTGCAAGCGGGGTTTAAGATGGCGCAAACTTGACGAAGATTCGGCTTCATTTTGACAAAGCCATAAGATCCTTATGATCAATCCCTTAGCTCTTTAACATGGCCGATGGAACCCTTGTAATGCGTGTACTTTTTGTCACCTCTGAAATCTACCCTTTAATCAAGACCGGTGGTCTTGGTGATGTCGCGGCTGCTCTACCGGCGGCATTGATGGAACATGGCGTTGATATGCGCGTGCTTGTGCCTGGGTATCCAAGTGTTCTAGAGGGCATGCGTCATAAAGGTCAAGCCATTGTACTTGGAGAACTATTTGGGCATGGCGATGTACGGCTGGTACCAGGATATCTTCCCGATAGTGAGGTGTTTATATGGGCGCTGGATATCCCGACCCTCTATGATCGACCGGGCAACCCCTATTTAAGTCATGATGGCCTGGACTGGGGGGATAATGCCATTCGATTTGCCGCACTCTCACGTGTCGCTGCCTTAATTGCAGAAGCGGGTGGTTTTCTGGGCTGGCGGCCAGATGTCCTTCATGCCCATGATTGGCAGGCTGGACTGGCCTCCGTTTATTTGCATTTTTCGGGTAATCGCCACTGCAAGACAATCCAGACCATCCATAATATACAATTCCAGGGTAACTTCCCCGCTAAGGTCATTCATGAAATTGGCATACCGACCAGCGCCATGCATGTATATGGTGCTGAATTTCATGGGAATTTTAGTTTTTTGAAAGCGGGTCTTTTTTACAGCAATTGGCTAACCACGGTCAGCCCCTCCTATGCCAATGAAATTTGCACACCTGCCTATAGCTTTGGGATGGAGGGCCTACTTAAAGACCGGGCACACCAATTGCACGGCATCCTCAATGGCATCGACTATGGCGCATGGGACCCAAGAACCGATCCTTTAATTGCCCATAACTATGCCCCGGATAAGGTGGATGAGAAAATCCACAATAAACGCGCACTTCAAAAAGAGATGGGCTTGATTGAAGAAGATGATCGACCACTGTTTGGAATGGTCAGTCGTTTAACCGACCAAAAAGGGATTGATCTGGTTTTAGAAGCGGTACCAGCCGCCCTCAGTGCAGGCGCACAACTGGTGGTTCTGGGTAGTGGAGATCTGGCCTATGAAGATCGCTTGCGAGAACTGGCTGCACAAAATCCCCATTTAATTGCGGTGCATATTGGTTATGACGAAACCCACGCCCATCGCATTCAAGCTGGCGTGGACATATTACTGGTTCCCTCGCGCTTTGAACCATGTGGTCTAACACAGCTCTATGCCATGCGATATGGCACATTACCCCTCGTAAGACGGACTGGGGGGTTGGCAGACAGCGTAGAGAACATCCACTCTGAAGAGCATGGAACTGGGTTTCAATTTGAACATGCTGATGGCATGAGCCTGCTTACCACCATGCTCCATGCTATGGGCTGTATGCGCAACAAAACACTCTGGAAAAAGGCCCAACAAAGAGCCATGCATATGGATTTTGGCTGGCGCAAAGCCGCACGCGCTTATATGCACCTATATGAATCTGGGGCACCCCCGATTCTATAAAGATCTACGGATCATTATCAGAATAAACCCAACCATAGTTATAACAACCGCAACCCGGTTTGAGAGAGAATTCATGACACTTGACGAGCAACTTTCCGAATCCTCGGTACATGAACATGACCGATCCGATTGGAACGCCACCTTCATCAAGGAAAAACTGGTTAACTACATGGTCCACGATGTGGGCAAAGACCCTGAAATTGCCAGTGATCGCGACTGGTATTATGCCGTGGTCTATTTTGTACGTGGGGTACTGAGTGAGCGGGGTATTCGCCAGAACCGTCACTTGCGTGATGAAAAAGGCCGTCGCGTCTATTACCTCTCCATGGAGTACCTGATTGGCCGCAATTTAATGCGGACCATTCTAGACCTGGACCTGCATACGTTATTAGGGGAAGCGTTGGCAGAGTTCGACCAAAATATGGATGAGATACTAGGTTGCGAAGTCGATGCCGCGTTGGGGAACGGAGGCTTAGGCCGTCTAGCCGCGTGTATTTTGGACTCCATTGCCAACCAAAGCTATCCCGGTATGGGCTATGGCATTCGTTATGAGTTCGGTATGTTCAGCCAATCCATTGAAGAGGGTATGCAGGTAGAGCATCCCGAGCACTGGCTGCGCTATGGTAACCCTTGGGAGTTTGAGCAGCCCAACGTCAAATACCGGGTACGTTTTAACGGCAAGATCCTTTGCTTTAAAGATGCTGAGGGTAATGACACCTGCCAATGGGTTGATACCGAAGATGTTGTCGCACTGGCCTTTGATGTACCTTTATCTGGGCATAAAACGCCAAGCACCACCAACTTGCGCCTATGGTCTGCTCGAGCCACTCGTGACTTTGATCTGAGCTACTTTAATGAGGGTAACTATGTTGAGGCCGTTAAGGATAAAGCGGTTTCAGAAAACCTCTCCAAAGTTCTCTACCCCAACGACTCCACCCTTCGCGGTCAAGAGCTGCGCTTGAAGCAGGAGTATTTCTTTGTCAGCGCCTCCCTACAAGATATTCTGGAGCGCTTTACACTGGAAAATGGGGATATTCAACAGTTCCCGGAGAAGGTGGTTATCCACCTGAATGATACCCACCCATCTTTGGCTGTGCCTGAGCTTCTCCGTATTTTTTGTGATGACTATCACATGAGCTTTGATGAGGCATGGGAGCTGTGCCGTCGAACCTTTACCTATACCAACCACACCCTCTTGCCTGAAGCGCTGGAAACATGGCCCATTGCGATTATGGAGCATGTTCTGCCCCGCCATCTGCAGCTTCTTTATCAGATCAACCACCAGCACCTTAAAGAAGTTAAACACCGCTACCCGGGTGATAGCGACATCCTAAGCCGCATGTCACTGATTGATGATGTCAATAAACGTGTACGCATGGCACACGTCTGTATTGTGGGCAGCTATTCTGTCAACGGTGTGGCTGAACTGCACTCGCGCCTGATGCAAGCAGGCATGTTTAAAGACTTTAAAGAGATGCGCCAGGATGTCTTTACCAATGTCACCAATGGTATTGACCAACACCGCTGGTTAAACATGTCTAACCCAGGTCTCTCGGCTTTGATCAAGGAGAGCATTGGTGAAAAATGGATCTCTGACCTGCCAGCATTAACGGAACTCGCCCCCCTGGCTGATGATGCGGCCTTCCGCCGTAAATTCCACGAGATTAAACGGGATAATAAAATTCGTTTAACCCAATTGATTGCCGATAAAACAGGTGTCGATCTAAACCCAGACTCCATGTTTGATGTACAGGTTAAACGTATTCATGAGTACAAGCGCCAGCTACTCAACGTCATGCATGTGATCACCCGCTACATGCGTATTCGTGATGGCATAGAGACAGATCTGGTTCCTCGCTCGGTCATCATTGGTGGTAAGGCAGCCCCTGGTTACCATATTGCCAAACAGATTATTCGTTTGATCAATGATGTCGGTAACACCATTAACAACGACCCTGCGGTTAAGGGTATGTTGAAGATGGTATTTTTGCCCAACTACAATGTTTCAAAGGCTGAGATCATCATGCCAGGCTCTGAGCTTTCAGAGCAGATCTCCACACCCGGTATGGAAGCCTCTGGCACGGGTAATATGAAATTTGCCCTCAATGGTGCTTTAACCATCGGTACGCTAGATGGCGCCAACATTGAGATCAAAGAAGAGGTGGGTGATGACAACATCTTCATCTTTGGCATGACCGCGGATGAAGCCAACGACTTACGAGCAGGTGGTTACGATCCCAACACCTTCTATGAAAAGAGCGCTGAGCTGCGCCGGGTTATGGAGATGATTCGTGACGGCTTCTTCTGTCCGGATGATCCAGGCCGTTACAGCGATCTGTACAATAACCTGCTGTTTGGCGGTGACCATTTCCTACTCATGGCCGATTACGAAGCATACATTGCTTGCCAAGAGCAAGTAGAGACGGCTTATAAAGATCAGGACAAATGGAACCGTATGGCCATTCTAAACACGGCCAATATGGGGAAATTCTCCATTGACCGGACCGTGCGTACTTATGCGGAAAATGTTTGGAAAGTCAAACCCATGCAACTGCAGCGCTAAGCGATACCGGGCAACATAAAACAAAAAAAGGGGTGGCGACTATGCCACCCCTTTTTTTGTGGGTATTGGTACTTAGCCATTATTACTCAATTTTATGCTTTAGATACATTGCCAACCATTGCAATAGCTATGGATTATGGCCAATAATTCACTGTTTTAATCTATTATAGGTTTATTGCATCGGGTCGGGAGGGCCCCTGCATGTCATCAGCGCTGAAACTCTACGAAAAAGCGGTTCTTGACCGTACCCCAATCACCTTGGCCATTATTTTGTGCCTGACCGTGGTTTTGGGTTGGTTTGCCAAAGATCTTGAGATTGATATCTCTACAGACTCTCTGGTTTTGGAGAATGATGCCGATCTGGCTTATTACGAAGCCATGGCAGCCCGCTATAGTGGTGATGATTTTTTGGTGATTACCTACACCCCAAAAAATCGCCCTCTGTTTCATCCAGCAACGCTTGCTGACTTACGCAAACTGCGTAACGATGTAGACAGCATGGACCGGGTCAAATCGGTTGTCTCGATCCTGGATGTTCCTCTTATCCAATCCCCCCCCATCAGTTTTGCTGAACTGGACACGGGTATCCGTACTCTGGACGATACCCGTACAGACATTAAACTGGCCGAAAAAGAGCTCCGTAGCAGCCCGCTCTATAAAGATCGTTTAGTGGGCGCTGACGGACAAACAACCGCCATTCAAGTCAACTTTTTACGGGATGCCACCTACCAGAGACTTCATGCCCAGCGAAAAAGCCTGCGTGTGAAAAAAATGGAAGGGGCACTTTCGGACGAAGAGGCTGCAGAACTGATTGAAGTCACGGCCGCCTTTAAAACCCACAAAGAGAAGGTTGTTCTACAAGAGCAGCAGGATATTGATCATATCCGTACTCTACTTGATGAACACCGTACGGTTGCACAGATGTATTTGGGCGGCGTACCCATGATCGTGACCGACATCATGCGTTATGTGCAGAGTGATTTGCGTATCTTTGGAGTAGCCGTTTTAGCCGTCATGGGTCTTATCTTGGCCATCGCTTTTGGGCGGTTACGCTGGGTTGGCATTGCCGTCATTACAGCATCGGCAACCGGTTTGATAACAACCGGCTTTATGACCCTGCTGGATTGGCCCATCACCGTCGTCTCCTCCAACTTTTTGGCCTTACTGCTGATCTTTGTCCTCTCTTTGACCATTCACCTGATTGTACGCTATCAGGAACTTCACCGAGAAAACCCAGAAGAAGATCAACGCTGGTTAATTCAACAAACCATACGCAGCAAAGCGACCCCCTGCATTTACATGGTGATCACCACCATGGTTGCTTTTGGCTCCTTGGTGGTCAGTGGTATACGCCCAGTCATCGATTTTGGCTGGATGATGTGCCTGAGCTTAACCGTCGCCTTGGTGCTGAATTTTACCCTCTTCCCTGCCCTGCTTGCCCGCTTACCATTAATGCCCCCTAAAAAGCGTATTGATGTCACAGGTGGTGTCATGGCGCTTTTTCCCAGCATGATTGAAAAGCTGGGATGGCGCATGATGGCTGGCGCCGTAGCTTTAGTTGGTCTTGGTGTCGTTGGTATTAGCCAACTCTCTGTAGAAAACCGTTTTATCGATCACTTTAAGTCCGATACGGAAATTCATCAGGGCATGCTGCTTATTGATCAGGCTCTGGGTGGTACGATGTCGGTTGATGTCATTATCGACCCACCGGTACAACAGCAGACGGATCAGCCTATGGGATCTGATCCCTCCTCATCTTTTGTGCCAGACATGGTCACCGATGCGGCTGAGGCCGTAGGTGACGTCTTTAAAGAGGGCGTTGATGAACTGTGGGGGGATGGTACGGGAGACTCACTTTGGGGCGCAGCGGGCTTAAGCCAGGATGCAGGTATCACTGGGAGTAGTTACTGGTATAACTCTTTCATGGCACCTGAGGTTGATAAAATCCACCAATGGTTAGATGGACTGAAAGAGAGTGGCAAGGTTATCTCTTTATCCTCCACCTTTGAGGTACTCTCTCATTTAAATGAGGGGGAGCTACCGGATGATATTACGCTGTCGGTCATCCATAAAAAACTGACGCCAGAAGTAAAGAGCGCACTCTTTACACCGTACCTGTCAGATGATGGCAACCAGTTGCGCTACTCTGTCAGAGTTTATGAATCCGATCCAAACCTTAAACGTGATCTGCTGTTAAAAGATATCCGCAAAGGGTTGGTTGATGAAGTGGGGTTAAAGCCAGAGCAAGTCCACGTCAGTGGTATGCTGGTACTCTATAATAATATGCTGCAATCGTTGTTTCACTCCCAGATCACCACATTAGGTGCTGTTATGGGGGCGATTCTCGTTATGTTTATGATCCTTTTCCGGTCGGTTAAGTTAGCATTGATCGCCATCGTTCCCAATTTAATTGCCATCCCCTTGATACTGGGTAGCATGGGCGCACTGGGCATACCACTGGATATTATGACCATTACCATTGCCGCCATCAGTATTGGTATTGGTGTGGATGACACCATTCACTATATTTACCGGTTTGGTCATGAAATTCAAAAAGATGGCGACTACCCTGCGGCGGTTAGAAGATCCCATAGTAGTATTGGTCGGGCGCTGTATTACACCACTGTAACCATTGCCATTGGCTTTTCTGTTCTCACCCTGTCTCAGTTTGTGCCAACCATCTACTTTGGCTTCTTGACCGCCTGTGCGATGCTGGTTGCATTAATTGCAAACTTAACAGTCTTGCCGCTACTGCTTGAGAAGTTAAAACCCTACCAACAGAGCTGACCCGGTTAATACCCTGCACCACTCCATGAAACGACCCTTGGTACGTCACGAAAAAAGGCCCCCCGAGTTGTCGGGGGGCCTTTTTTCGTGACGTATGGGGGAGGCTAATCTACCGTCATCCGCTCTCTGGTTTAAAGATAATCCCTGCCAGGGGGGGCAACGTGATCTCAATGGAGTATGGTTGGTCATGCCAACTCAGCTCTTGGGCCTGTAAAGGATCGGGCCCATTACCCACATTGGAACCGGCATAATATTCAGAGTCACTGTTAAGCACCTCATGATAAATCGCGTTCTGCGGCACACCTAAGCGATAGTTACGGCGCACAACTGGGGTAAAGTTAATCACCACCACCACATGTTCATCGCCATCTTGGCGCACATACGCAGCAATGGATTGCTCACCATCATTGGCATCCAACCATTGGAACCCCTCCCACCCAAAGTCTGCTTTGTGTAAGGCAGCACTCTGTACATACAGGTGGTTTAAGTCCGCAACCAACCCCTTCATCCCACTATGAAAATCATGTTCTAACAAGCTCCAGTCCAGCGTCGCGGCCGAATCCCACTCATTACCATGGCCAAACTCAGTCCCCATAAATAACAGCTTTTTTCCTGGGTGGGTAAACTGATAAAGATAGAGCACACGCAAGTTAGCAAACCGCTGCCACTCATCCCCTGGCATTTTTCCCACCATGGAGCCTTTACCATGTACCACTTCATCATGGGAGAAAGGTAGCAGGAAGTTCTCACTAAAAGCGTAATAGAGACTGAAGGTCAATTTATCGTGGTGGTATTTACGGTGAATAGGATCCTCTGCCATATAGCTCAGGGAGTCGTTCATCCACCCCATGTTCCATTTCATATGGAACCCCAAGCCGCCCACCTCTGGTGGCTTGGTGACACTGGGCCAACTGGTGGACTCTTCAGCAATCATCAAAGCACCAGGGCACTCTTGACCCACCACAGAGTTAAGGTGGCGCATAAATTCAACCGCTTCAATATTCTCACGCCCGCCATAGATGTTTGGAACCCACTCCTCACGGGAGTAGTCCAGATAGAGCATACTGGCCACAGCATCAACCCGAAGGCCATCTAAGTGGAATTCATTCAGCCAATACAACGCACTGGAGATAAGAAAGCTCTTTACTTCATTACGACCAAAATTGAAGATGTAAGTATTCCAATCCAAATGCTCACCAAGCCTTGGATCTGCATGCTCATAGAGGGGGGTACCATCAAAGCGGGCTAAGCCGTGGGCATCCTTGGGAAAATGAGCGGGCACCCAATCTAAAATTACACCAATGTCATGGCGATGCATATAATCCACAAAATAGCGGAAATCATCTTCACGCCCAAAGCGGCGGGTTGGTGCAAAATAACCCGTTGCTTGATACCCCCACGAAAGATCAAAAGGGTGTTCTGTAATGGGCATTAACTCCACATGGGTAAAACCCATTTCCTGAACATAAGCCACCAGACGGTGGGCCATCTCTCTATAGTTTAGAAACTGCCCTTCACACCCCCGCTGCCAGGAGCCTGGATGCAGTTCATAAATGGAAACGGGGGCATCCTGCCATGCCCATTTTTTACGTGCTTGCATCCACCCATCATCGCTCCATGCATAGGGAGAAGGCGGGACAATAACGGAGGCTGTTTCTGGACGTAGCTGAAATTGACGGGCCATGGGGTCGGTCTTTAAATGTATGGCTCCTTCCCGATCCCGCACTTCAAACTTGTAATAACCACCGGGCTCCATGTCCGGGATAAACAGCTCCCACACACCACTATCGGGTAGAACACGCATGGGATGACAACGACCATCCCAGTGATTAAAATCCCCCACCACACTGACACGCTCAGCATTGGGTGCCCAGACAGAAAAACAAACCCCTGCCCCCTCATCATTACTCATGACATGGCTACCCAGAAAATTCTGAATTTGCGTATGGTTACCTTCACCAAAGAGATGTAGGTCAAACTCACTGATCATCGGTTTTTGGGCATATGGATCCCGATTAAGGTGCTCATACCCCCACTTATCTTTCCATAACAGGCGGTAACTCTCATCAATATCCGTATCGCTACCCTGCCATTCAAAGAAATCACTCCCTTCCAAACGGGTCATTTCCAAGACAGATTGAGAATCCCGCGCCAGGATACGTACCTGATCGGCATAGGGTAAAAAGACCCGCACCAATAGCTTGCCATGACCTAAAGCGTGACCTCCCAGTAGCTCAAAGGGATCATGGTGGCGGGCATCGGCCAAACGTTGCATGGATTCGGTGAGAGGCTGTGTCATGGCATTTACCTTCTAAAGAACAGGGCCTAAGCCCGATCAACAGCTAATGTAGTCATAGATGTTCAAATAGTGCTCAGCTGGTAACTTCCACGAATGATCATAACGCATACCAGCCTGCATGAGTGCTTGAAACTGAATGGGATCTTGCTGCCACAGCGCTATGGCCCGATCAAGGGCTGATTCCAACCCAGCATAATCGGCATTATCAAAGACAAAGCCATTACGCTTGGTCGGGGGAAGATCACTATGGTTCCAATCAAACACCGTATCGGCCAACCCTCCAACACGGCGTACAACTGGTACGGTTCCATAGCGTAGTGCGATCATTTGGGTCAAGCCACACGGTTCAAATAAGCTGGGCACCACAAGCAGATCCACCCCAGCATAAATCAGGTGGGCCAGTCCTTCATCAAACCCAATTTCCAGGTGGCAATCGGGATTATCATTAAGATCGTTCTTTAAGCTCCAGAAGTCATCATTGATGCCCCGCTCAGATGCCGAGCCCAATAACACAAACTGCCCCCCTTTTTCCAAGGTTCGGAACAGAGCATGGCGGATGAGATGCACCCCTTTTTGGGTATCCAATCGCCCAATATAGGCCACCATTGGTTTATGGGTGGACTGTAACATCAACCGCTCACGCAATGCCTGCTTATTCTCAGACTTACGCTCGAGCTGACCGCCATCATAATGGGCCCGAATATAGGGATCTGTCTGCGGGTTCCAGGTATGATAATCCAAACCATTCAGCACCCCCCCAAATTTATCTTGAAAACGGTGTAAGGTATGCCCTAACCCATGGGCATGCTCTGTATGCCGAGCTTCAAATGCATGCTGAGGAGAGACCGTCGTAACAAAGTTGGCATAGGTGACAGCCCCCTTGGTATGGTTGATGGCACCTGGTGAAAAATCATCCCCCATACGATCAATATGACCATAATAGTCAGGCCGGTTTAACCCTGTGGCATAAAGGATGTCATGCCCTGTTGTGCCTTGATGTTTAAAATTATGAATGGTGTGGCATACCCTTTGATGATCCAACCCTAAAGGCTCATAAATCTCATAGAGCATGACGGGCAGTAGTGCTGTCTGCCAGTCGTGGGTGTGGATAATATCTGGACGTAGATTGGCTTTATATAAAAACTCCAGCGCCGCCCGTGAAAAAAAGCCAAACCTCAGGGCATCATCCCAAAAGCCATAGTAGGTACCACGGTTAAAAAACTGTTCCTTGCCTAGGGGCTCAATCAAGTAACATTTCAAGCCATCCACATGACCAAACCAAACGTTACAAGAGACCAAACCACCATGCCATGGTACGGCTAAATTCTCATAATAGATGGCAAGATCCCATACATGGTCATAACGCATACAATCATATTTTGGGAGAATAATTGAGACATCATGCCCACGATAATGCAGTTCACGGCTTAACCCGTGCACCACATCACCCAGCCCCCCGACTTTGGCCACTGGTGCGCACTCTGACGCCACCATGATGATATTCATATTCAAACCTTTAATAACCTGTCTGCATTTTCGAAGGGGCGTAGCAGCTGTTAACCCGTAAGGTAACCCATACCATTGACAGCTCGGAGATCATGTTAAGTTTTTTGTGAACCCGCTGTAACAATCCCTCTTTCCACTAAAAAGCCCCTTCTTTATCCTTAAAAGAAGGGGCTTTTAAAAACAGCGACTGTTTTGATTTTAACCGGCGGAGGGTGCAGCCTTGGTTGTGGGCTTTTTAGCGGCTGCTGTACGCTTGGTCGTCGTCGTTTTTGCTGTGGTTTTTTTAGCTGTAGAAGCGGCGGCTTTGGCGGCTGGCTTCTTAGCTGCTGTACTGGCGGCTTTGGCGGCTGGCTTCTTAGCTGCTGTACTGGCAGTTTTAGCTGTACGCTTTTTAGCCGCAGGCTTCTTGGCTGCAGAAGTTGCGGCTTTGGCTGCTGTCGTGGTTTTACGCGTCGCCGGCTTTTTGGCTACAGGCTTGGCGGGTTGTTGCTGTGCATCCATACGACGCTCAGCCTCTAACCAATGGTCCATGTCCTCACCTTGGGGACAGCCACGCTCTTCCCAAATCTGGTAAGCCAACTCTTGTACACTGCCGGATTTATGCTGAGTCATCATATCGTCACTCCCTTGATTTCTTAAAACTATGTGGCTTTCCAATTCTATAGAAACCACTATCTTTATGGATCCCTACCTTGGATCGTCAACCTGCCATGCGATTTGGAACCTGCCAGCTCCAAGCATTCATCTTTATTTTACCAGGGATTATAGACCTGCTTGTCAACAGACAGATCAGATCCAGATCAAACCGTGTGACCTTTAACCCCGTAATAAACACTTTTCATTCTGTAGAAAGCTCAACCAATGTTTAAGCCCCTCTAACCGTTTTTAGGCTAAAAATGCGATGAAAACAAGCGTTCAATAGCCTTAACAGTGTTTTTTCGAAAAGCTGTCACACAACAGTTGCATAAAGGGTTCTGTTGAATGCACCTTTCCAAAAAAATGAAAGGGAGCGTTTCATCACAAAACGCTCCCTCTATTGTACACTTCCAAAAGGGTCAGAGCTGTCGTTTGCAAGGATTATGAAAGGGGTGGCCGCGCTTGTTTAAGCATCTTAGTTAAAGCTTTAAAGCGGGCATCTTTCTCCATCTCCTCCAGGGTTGCCGTCAATTTCCGCTGCCAATTCGGGTGCTCATTCACAGTACCAGGCAAGTTAACCTGATCACGCTGCTCAAGCACATCTTCAAGCTGCACCATAAGTAGATGGGCAGGCGTGTGCGATAACATATGGTAAACAGCCTGAATGAACTCAGGGGTCACGTCAGCATCTTCCTCCAGAGCCTCAAAGGGAATACCAGCTTCTCGCAAAGCCTCCATGAGTTTGATTTTATCATGGTGGCGTTGACCTCTGAACTCCTCGGCCATGTCTGCACGGGGGTAGAGCTCCAACTCTTCTTTAACACCAAGATCCACCCCTTCCCAGAACCCTGCAAAGGTGGGCAGATCATGGGTGGTAGCTGCAACCAATGAGCGGGTATTAAACTCTTGTGGTTGGAGGAAGCGACCTTCCTCCGCCCGTTCAAAATAGAGTAGTCGGTACGAGAGAATACCGTTATCCGCTAACTTCTCTCGGAATCCTTCAGGTACTGTACCCAGAGCTTCACCAATCACCAAACATTGATTCCGCTGACTCTCCAAGGCGACCAGCCCCAACAGATCTTCTACCGGGTAGCGAACATAACCCCCTTCTGTCGCAGGTGCTCCAACAGGCACCCAGAACAGTCGGGCCAGACTCATCACATGGTCCAGACGGATCGCGCCTGCATGGCGCATGGTGTTTCGCAACGCATCAATAAACGGTTGGTAACCCTCTTCCCGCAAAGTGCGAGGATCAAAGGGTGGCAACCCCCAGTTTTGGCCCTTAGGGTTAAACAGATCTGCAGGCGCCCCAATACGCATATCTCCCGCATAGGCACTCTGCTCATTCCAGAAATCAGCACCATCAGGATCCACACCCAGCGCCATATCGGCATAAAGGCCTACCGGCATGCCAAGCTCTTGCGCACGACCTTTTGCCGCTTGCAACTGATCATCGGCAATCCAGTAGAGGTAGAGCTGGAAGTAGATCTCCTCTTCATGGCTCTGGGTAAAGCGCTTGACCTCAGGAGAATCAGGACGTCGGTAGGGGCTGGGCCAACTACGCCACCCCCCCATATCTTCTCCACTCTTGGCAAAATGCTCGGCCAATGCATTGAAGGTCGCTAATCGGCACAGCGACTCACCGCCACCTTTAACAAACTGCTTAAAGGCCAGACCTCGCTCGGTGGTAACACACCCATCATCCGGTGAAAGGTGGGCTTGACGGAACACATCAAATAGCAACCGCATGATAGAGAGCTTAAGCACCGCGACTTCGGCATAGTCCACCATCTCGGTTTCACGTAGTTTATGCAGCAGCCTGCGTACACCAGGAGATTTTAACCGTGTCTTCGCCTCAGGGCAGTTGGCCATCTCCGGGACCAACTCTGGGGCAATATAGAGCGGGTTAACATAGTGCCGACTGTTGGGTGAATAAGGACTTATCTGCTCAGGACGCTCTAAGAACAGCGTATGCAATGGGTTCAACCCAATAACCCCACCCCCCTGTTTGGCGGTCATCTCCACCAGCTTGGTCAGATCCTGAAAGTCACCAATACCCCAGTTCCGTTTGGAACGAAGTGCGTAGAGCTGAGGACTAAAGCCCCAAATACGGCCATCATTCTCCTCCAGTTTTTCAGGGAGGTAGCAACGCTCTGGAGCCACCACCAACCGCATACTGGCAAAATCTCCATCCGGTAAACCTGCACCATGTAGTTCAAAGCGGTAGTAGCCAACTTCCAACTTTTCATAAAGGTGGAAGATGCGTCTTTCCAGACGGTGACCATCCATCAGCCGCTCACCATCTAAAGCCAGATCATTGGGTACCACCTTGCCCGGCTTGATCTTCCCCTGCTCATCCACCAACACCCATTCCAGGGCTTCATCCACCATCTCTGTATTGACAACGATGGGAATATCCACTCCGGCACTGGGGTAGCGGCTCATCACCACAGGTGGCATAGCCCGTCGCCAAGGCTCCTCTTCCAGCTTTGAGAAACTGGCTAAGATCTGATCGCGGTTATCCGCCGCCAGCCCCATAGCTGCCAAAAAGCTGCGCAGTGAAGCATCGGGTAAATTGAACCACTCGCCAAAGACCGTCCAGTAGCCTTTTTCAATACCTGCTTGCTCAGATAGCTTAGCCAGCAGTTCATGTTCATCTCCACTGGCAGCTGGTTTAGGCTTGACGGAGACCGCACGCTCCCGCCGCGCTAGGGTAAACAGCACGGCACTACGTCCACCCACTTTATATTTGCTGATGGTTCCAGCTTGTCGATCTCCTAAACCAGCCCCCTGCTCCATGGTATCCAGCAGCCGGGTCCATCCACTGCCATCATCTACCTCTGGCAGTTGAAAATCCAAAGGTTCATGATGACTGTTCAGCAACAGTAGGAAGGTGTCATCAACCTGCGCAGCACCATAACGGGATAAGAACTTTTCACCCGCCTCGCCTGAAAGCAACATACCCAGACAGAGGGTATGGGTATTATCCCAGTCGTGCTGCTCCATCTCACGGCCATCAGGACGCATCCAAACCACATCTTTGACCTGCAAACCTGTGATTTTTTGACCATCAAAATAGCTGTTTCTTCTAAAGACAGGATGCTCCCGGCGCAACTTGATTAAAAAACGGGTGAAAGCCAACAGCTCCTGAGCTTCATGATCCTCTTCATCCCAGCTCACCCAGCTAATGTCGTTATCCTGGCAGTAGGGGTTGTTGTTACCATTTTGCGTACGCCCCTGCTCATCCCCAGCGACCAACATGGGTACACCTTGAGAGAGCATCAAGGTCGTCAAGAAATTACGCATTTGGCGCATGCGCAATGTGCGTATTTGCAGATCATCACTCTCCCCTTCAGCCCCACAATTCCAACTGTCGTTGGCATCGCGGCCATCACGGTTATCCTCTAGATTATCCGTGTTGTGTTTATGGCTGTAGGAGACCAGATCCCGTAGTGTAAAACCATCATGGGCCGTCACAAAATTGATGCTGGACCAGGGTCGACGACCATGGTGATTAAACATATCGCTCGAGCCAGTCAAACGGGAAGCTACCTCCCCCGCCATGCCCTGGTCTCCCTTCCAATACCGACGTATTGCATCGCGATATCGATCATTCCACTCCCCCCAGCCGGGTGGGAAATTACCAACCTGGTAACCGCCATCACCAATATCCCAGGCCTCTGCAATCATTTTTTTACGGGAGAGCAGTGGATCTTGCGCAATGGCATCCAAAAAACCGGAATGACGATCAAAATGGCCATCCGCTTCTCGGGCCAAAGTGGTGGTTAAGTCAAAACGGAAACCATCCACATGCATCTCACCGGCCCAATAACGCAGGGAGTCCATCACCAGCTGCAAGACCTTTGGGTGACGCAGGTTAAAGGAGTTACCACACCCTGTAAAATCCCGATAATAGCGGTTATAACCGGGCTCTAGCTTGTAATAGGCCTTGTTATCAATCCCTTTAAAACTCAGGGTTGGACCTTCATGGTTGCCTTCTGCGGTATGGTTATAGACCACATCCAGCAACACCTCGATCCCCGCTTCATGAAACACCTGTACCATGGTTTTGAACTCACGGATCGCATCCGGGCCACTGGCAAAACGGGGGTTGGCAACAAAAAAGGCCAGGGTGTTGTAGCCCCAGTAGTTTGAGAGCCCCTTCTGTGCCAAGTGCCACTCATCAACCGAGGCATGCACAGGGAGCAGCTCAACCGAGGTTACCCCCAGATCTTGAAGATAGTTTACAACGTCAGGAGAACAGAGCCCTGCAAAGGTACCCCGTTGATTTTGTGGAACCTTGGGATGCTGCATGGTAAAACCGCGCACATGCATCTCATAGATAACTGTATCCAACCAATCGGTACCAGGGGTGTGCTCCCCGCCCCAGGTAAAGGCGGTATCAACCACCACACACTTGGGCATATAGGGGGCACTGTCCAGATCACTAAAGCTCAGGTCACCCAAGGGATCGTCATAACGGTAACCAAACAGAGCCTCGTGCCACTGCAACTGACCATTAAGTTGCTTGGCATAAGGGTCCAGCAAGAGCTTGTTATGGTTAAAGCGGTGCCCGTTTTCAGGATCATATGGACCATAAACCCGGTAACCATAGAGCTGGCCCGGCCGAATGTCTGGCAGATAGCCATGCCATACCTGGTTGGTATACTCCAACAGTTGAATGCGGGCTGTTTCACGAAAACCATCCGGCCCAAACAGGCATAACTCCACCCGTTCAGCATGCTCAGAGAAAATCGCAAAGTTAACACCACGGCCATCCCATGTTGCACCTAATGGAAATGGATTGCCCGGCCATACCCGGATGGAAGATCGACTCACGATCACAGCCCCTTAAAATCATGCAAAAAAAGAGAACACCATTTGCCCTATGTGGCGCAAACCGGCTAAGTGTACGGCTTGATGAAAGCTAAGAAAAGTTTTTCATGGGGTTTTTGCGTAAGCCGTGGTCTGTTCGTTCAAACCAACAGACTATCTTGTTCCAAAACCGCCACCACCGGGCGTCTCTATCCACACCGACTCTCCAGCCTGTACCACAACCTGGGCACGGCCTGGCAGGTGAGAACGTTGACCATCCCGGTTTTCTACCCATTGCTGCCCCGGCTTTCCATCGGCCCCACCTTGTAAACCAAAAGGTGCACACAAACGCCGCTCAGAAACCAAAGAGAGCGTCACAGGCTCTAAAAAACGGAAACCACGGATCACACCATCTCCACCACAATAAGCCCCCTGCCCTCCAGAGCCATGACGCCACTGGAACCCTAAAACCTGGACCCAGGGAAAGCGCACTTCCATCACTTCAGGATCTGTGATCCGTGTATTGGTCATATGCACCTGTACACCGGTTGCCCCATTTTTAAAGGCTGTGGCACCACTGCCCCCCGCGATGGTCTCATAGTATTGCCCACCTTGCCCATCGACCCGCCCGAACAGCACATTATTCATGGTACCTTGAGAGGCCGCAGCCACACCCAAAGCCCCCAAAACAACATCCACCACTCTTTGACTGGTCTCGACATTACCCCCAGATACAGCGACATCTTCATTGGGGTTAAGCATAGAACCTATGGGTAAAATAAGATCAATGGGCTCCATGCATCCATCGTTCAGAGGAATATCCTCTTCAATCAGCAGCCGCATGGCATAAAGAACAGCGGCCCGAGCAACAGCTGGCGGTGCATTTAGGTTACCGGGATGGTGTCCGGCTGTACCGGTGAAGTCGATCCGTGCCCGTGGCTTGCCTTCTTGGCGAAAAAGATCCATACGAACCGCAATCACAGCACCATCATCCATGGTATCTTGGAAGGCATAGTGCTTGGCGGCGGCCCCTTTAAAAAAGGGTTCCAAAGCCTGTTCCATGGCAAAGCGCGCATTCTCACGCATTTGGTCCATATAAAAGCAAACGTGCTGCACCCCAAACTGGGTACATAAGCTTTGAAGACTCTCTACCCCTGCCACACATGCCGCGACTTGTGCTTGAAGATCCGCAAACCGTTCCGGTAAGTTACGTGCGGGATAGGCACTTTGTGTCAATGCCTGGGTCACCCCTTCTTGATCAAACACACCTGCACGGACCAAAAGAAGATGACGAAGCACCACCCCCTCCTCAGCCAACAGACGGGCAAAAGGGGGCATGGAACCCGGAACAATCCCCCCGATATCTGCATGATGCCCCCGAGCAGCCACAAAAAAAGTGGGCGCTTGTAACCCTGGTAAGAACAAAGGGGCCATCACTGTGATATCGGGGAGATGAGAACCGCCACCCATTGGATCATTGCTGGCATAGATATCGCCAGGCTCCAGCCCCTCCCCAACACCCAGAGTCAGATGCCGTATACTCTCCCCCATCGCCCCCAGGTGTACCGGAACATGGGGTGCGTTCGCAACCAGCCGGCCTTTACCATCAAAAATGGCACAGGAAAAATCACGACGTTCTTTAATATTGACGGAGTGTGCCGTGCGGGCCAGCGTCTCGCCCATACGGGTTGCAATGTACTGAAAACGGTGATTATACAGTGCCAGCGTAACGGGATCTCGCCCACGCTGATGTTCTGGTTGCTGGGCAGCGATACCACACGCCTGAAAAGAGAGGACCCGCTGAGCATCACACGCCATGGTAAAACCGGGTTCCAGAATAAAGACTGAGTTAGCTTCTACAACCAGTGCAGGCCCTTCGACCTGTTGATCGATGGGTAGCAGATCCCGCGCATAAACAGGGGTTGTCTGCGGGCCTTTGTCATCAAACCAAACTGAAACCTGCTCAATCGGCGTTAAGGCTGCCTGATCAACCTTCTCTACTGGCAACTGCGGTGCTCTCGTTGGCCGCTCAACTGTCACTTCAAGATGCACCAATTCCAAATCCACATCGGCTTGCACAAATCCAAACCGACCTTGAAAAGCCTGGTGGAATGCTTGGACCATATCGCCAAGCTCTGAGGTTATTGGCAACATCAAAGTAGCATCGCCACCCACAACACGAAATGCCCCGACCAGCTCAACATCCACCTCACCCAGGCCACATGCCGGATCTTTATGAAGCTGCTCTTTCAGCACCTCAGCCACATCTTGCCCACGTTGCATGGCTTGCTCCAACCCCACCTCATTTAGAGGTAAAAGCACGCTTTCTACATGGTGACGGCGATGTGGTGTGTGTGCGATACCAAAAGCCGAGAGCAGTCCGGCCAAAGGGTGTAGATGGACCCGTTTTAGACCAAGAGCTGAGGCCACACCACACGCATGCTGTCCGCCAGCCCCCCCAAAAGCGACCAAGGCATGCTGTTTGAGATCCAACCCCTGAGCAATGGCCAAACGACGCACAGGCTGGCACATGGTCTCATTGGCCACCTGAATAAAGCCCAAGGCCAAAGCTTCGATGGAGGAGACCTCGCCACCAGCCTGCTGGATCTCTTTCATCAGGCGCACAAACCCCTGCCGAGCGGCTTGAACATTCAAAGGGGCACAACCATCTGGCCCAAAGAGTTTGGGCATAAATTGAGGATGTACGCGCCCTAGAACCACGTTGGCATCGGTAATGGCCAACGGCCCACCCCGCCCATAACAGGCGGGCCCAGGCATAGCCCCCGCAGAGTCAGGGCCTACCTTTAACTGGCGGCCATCAAAGTGCAAAACAGAGCCCCCACCTGCAGCCACAGTTTCTACATGTAACATCGGGGTTTGGTAGCGGATACCGGCCGTCTCAACTTCCAAGACTTTTTCCAAACTACCCGCATAGTGACAGACATCGGTGGATGTACCCCCCATATCAAAACCAATGACTTGAGGTTCCTTTTTCAGCTCAGCAACCGTCGCCACACCTAATACACCACCTGCAGGTCCCGATAAAATGGCATCTTTACCGGTGAAGTGATCTGGGGGCAACAGCGAGCCTGCGCTACTCATAAAATGTAAAGGAATATGCCCTGTATGCTTTTGTACACGACGCGCGTAGCGTAACAGCACGGGGGAGAGATAAGCATCAACCAGAGTGGTTTGACCACGACCTGTCATCTGAATAACGGAAAGTGCTTGATGAGATGTCGTGACTTGAGAAAACCCCATCTCTTGAGCCCATTGAGCAACCTGCTGCTCATGAGCCGGATTACGCCACCCATGCATCAACACCACAGCAACCGATGTGATCCCCTGCTGTTTAAACCGGTGAAGCTGCTTTGTGACCTCCGTTAAATCTGGTGCCTTTTGCGAAATCCCCTCTGCAGTCATCCGTTCAGAAACCTGAGCCACACATTGATAGACCTGTTCAGGCTGTTCAATGGCCAAGGCAAAGAGGTCAGAACGCCGCTGGTCACCAATCGCCAACAGATCTCGGAAGCCCTCTGTAATCAACAAACCAACCTCTGCCCCTTGTCGCTCCAACAGCGCATTGGTAGCCACCGTGGTACCCAACCTAATCCAGGCAATTTCATGTGCAGGTAAAGCCTCACCGGCTTTGAGCTTTAGCAACAACCGTATGCCTTCAATGGCTGCATCGGGATATAAGGGAGATTCAGATAACAGCTTAACAGGTCGCACATGGCCATCCGGTGCCAACCCCACAACATCGGTAAAAGTTCCACCACGATCCACAGCAAATTTCCACTGTGTTATATGACGGTCGGCTTGCTTTGGGGTCGACATGGTTACCCCTGAGACTCAGCAGGTAGGTCCAACCAGATAGAGACTGGACCATCGTTAACCAACTTCACTTGCATATCCGCAGCAAACACCCCTCTGGCCACACGGACGCCCTCATCCTTCTCCAGGCGCTCACAATACGCAAGATACATCTGCTCGGCTTTATCCGGTTGTTCAGCATTACCAAAAGAGGGGCGATACCCTTTGCGCATATCTGCTGCAAGCGTAAATTGAGAAACAACCAACACAGAACCATTAATATCCTTAACCGAGAGGTTCATTTTCCCCGCCTCATCGGCAAAAATACGAAGACGAGCAACTTTACGTATCATCCCTTCCAGTTGTTTTTCCTGATCACCTTTTTCTACGGCCAACAAGACCAACAACCCTTGCTCGACAGCCCCGACAACACTTCCCTCAACTTCAACAGACGCTTCAGAAACCCGCTGTACCAAAGCACGCATAACGCCACCTTTTTTCCGTAACCATAACGCAGCAGGGCCACCCGGTGTCGGATGGCCCTGCTCTATGCTTCTTAAGTCCATCACTGCATCTTTAGTTGGATGCCGCAACAGCCTCACTAGAAAGTTCAATACTGACACGGGAACAGAACACATAACCAGCATTGCGAACCGTTTTAATCAATGAAGGATTTTTAGCATTATCGACCAAGCGCCGACGAAGACGACTTACCTGCATATCAATGGTTCGCCCAAAGGGCTCTTGTTCTTTGCCGTAGGTCAGGTCCAAGATCTGGTCCCGACTTAACACACGATTGGGGTGATGCAAGAACACCCGTAACAGGGCATGTTCACCCCCTGTTAGAACAACTTTATCACCGCTAGGAGCATAAAGCGTCCGCGAAGGACCATCCAGCGTCCAACCAGAAAAGTGGTAGGTATACTGTTCAGGATTATCCAGAATGGATTCTGGTAATGAGCGCGCGCGGCGCAAAACACTTTTGATCCGCGCCAAAAGTTCACGGGGGTGGAAGGGTTTGGCCACATAGTCATCGGCACCCATTTCCAGGCCGATAATGCGATCCATCTGCTCACCCTTGGAACTGAGGATAATGATCGGCAGATTGGATCGTGCACGTAGCTCACGGCACAACTCCAGACCATCTTCATCTGGCAGAATAAGATCCAGGACCACAATGTCAATTTGACTTTGCTCCAGAATCTGCTTCATCTCTCTGCCATTGTCTGCCAGCTTTACACGGAACCCCCTTTGCTCTAGGTAGTCACCTACCAAGCGCAGGATATCCGGATCATCATCACAGACAAGAATTTGACCTTCGCTCGACATAAGCCCTTCATCGACCTCTTAAGTAACACAAGATAATCAAACCTTCAGTCAGACTGAGTGTACCATTGTTTACCGTTGGTTAAACTAAAACACATGAACCCCACGTTGGGTTCAACCCATAATTAAACAATGATACCTTATTTTGACCGCCCCTATTGTAAAATCATACACCTTTCATTTTGTTTTTCCAGCCTTGAAAATGAATTAAGAATAGATTATCACCACAATTTTATACTAACCAGTGCTATCAATGCCTTAAAAGCTGGATTCTTCGACTAACGTTACGACCCGTTACAAAACTAATACGTGTCATATACCCATAGGCCAACGTCGCATAGCGCCCCATACAGGTAGACTTAATCAACACCACCCATTTAAAGCATTTATATCTTCCTCCACTGTTGCAAATAGTCCCTAAATTGCCTTGATGGTTTCAACCCCGCGTCACAGAACATACACAAACGTTAATACCCTGCCTTTTTATCCAGGTGACCCGCATACGCTAGGTACGCAAAGCTCAGCTAAGGTCATGACAGTTAGAAAAAGTTTTTCTTAGCGAAGCCTTAAATTTTTGGCTATCCTGTGGGGGTGGGAAGAGGAGTCTTCCTTCAAAACTACCTATATGGGCTTTACCCTAGCGTGCATGGACGATAAAAAAACCCAAATCTGACAAAGGGTTACAGTCTATCACCATGAAATATACGTCGTACTGTGCCTTGCGCCACAGTCTTAGGAGGAGATGACATGGCCGACCCAATTAAAGTAGTCATTGACGAAGATCTTGAAGATATCGTGCCTGGCTATCTGGAAAATCGGCAGAAAGATATCAAAGATCTTCATAAATGCCTGCAGGAAGATGATTTTGACAATGCCAGCATCCTAGGTCACCGCATGAAAGGCTCCGGAGCAGGTTACGGTTTTGATCAAATCACTGAAATTGGGCGTGGCATTGAAACTTCAGCCAAATCCTCTAACAAAGATGGGATCGCCAGTGGGTTGGCCGAGTTAATTGACTATCTTGAGCGTGTTGAAATTAGCTACGAATAACACCTAACTAAAGTCAAGAGCTAACGTGTATATTGCTATTGTTGACGACTCCCCCGATGATCGTCTTCTCCTCAAGCGCATCCTCACCAAAGCAGGATACGGCGAACTGCAATTGCATGACTCAGGCAAAACACTTCTGCGCTCACTGGGCGTAAGCCTTCCGGCCATGGAGGTGACAACGCCACCTCCCCCTCTACACCAGGGCCTTCCTGACATTATCCTTATGGATGTCATGATGCCGGATATGGATGGTTTATCTGTATTACGGCAATTAAAAGCCAACCCAACAACCCAGAACATCCCTGTTATTATGGTAACAGGTAATGACCGGGCCAGGGATTTGGCCGATGCCTTTGAAGAGGGCGCCACCGACTACATCACCAAACCAATACGTCGGGTCGAGCTCCTCGCACGCCTACGCTCCATCATTAAACTGGAGATGGCCAACCAACAAGTCCGCCGAAGTGAAAAACGCCTTAGAGATCTCACCGCCTCACTTGGTGAAGGGCTTTTAAGTGTTGACAATGCACAACGCATTGTTTTTTTGAATCCAGCCGGTGAGAAGCTGCTGGGCTTTAATGAACAGAATCTGATTAACAGTACATTAACAGATATGCTGGTACCAGACCGGTTTGAGAGCAGCACAGACCAAGCGCACGCACGACGCATGCTCTCAGCCCTACGTGGTGAAACCGAACAGATTAGTGGAGAAACACTGTTTCGGACCCGTGGCGGAAAAAAAATCCCCATCTCTTTTAATGCCGCTCCCATTCTTGATGGGCACTTTCTCTCAGGCGGTGTTCTCTCTTTTAGAGACATTCGCGATAAGCGTGAAAAAGAAGAAAACCTAAAACTGGCAGCAAAAATCTTTGAATACAGCCAGGAAGGTTTACTTGTCTTAGGTCCTGATCGTTACTTTGTTGATGTAAACCCTGCATTCAGCTATATAACCGGCTATACAAGAGAAGAGGTTATTGGCAAAGGCCCCAACCTTTTACGTTCAGATCGTCATGATGAACACTTTTATGAAGAGATCTGGACCAGTGTTGACGAAGATGGGCGTTGGCAGGGGGAAATCTGGCGGAAACGTAAAAATGGGGAGGAGTTCCCTGAGTGGCTCTCCATTAGCGCCATCAAAGACAGCAACGCTCAGATTACCCACTACGTTGGCCTGTTTTCAGATATTACGACCCGTAAAATTGCGGAAGAAAAACTGAAACACCAAGCCCACCACGATCCTTTAACCGGGCTCCCCAACCGCTCTTTGCTTGAAGACCGTTTAGAACAGGCTGTCGCAAAAGCACGCCGTTATGAAGGCAAAATTGCTGTTCTTTATATGGACCTCGACCACTTCAAGCCGATTAATGATAATTATGGCCATGAAGCAGGGGATGCCGTTTTAAGGGAAATTTCAGCTCGACTGCGCCATGAACTTCGTCAATCTGACACGGCCGCTCGAGTTGGTGGTGATGAGTTTGTTGCCATTCTCACTGAGATACGGGAGGAACACTTGGTGATGGGTGTGGCCCAGAAATTAATTCACGCCATCCAAAAACCGGTGAATTTTGGTAAACACACCTTCCAAGTTGGTACCAGTATTGGGGTTAGCCTCTACCCCATTCATGGCACCCGCAACAAGACACTACTTAACGCAGCCGATGCTGCCATGTATCGCGCCAAGCAAGATGGCCGAAACCGCTTTTGCGTGGCCTTAACTGAGGATGAGTCATCTTAACTCAACGACGCCCTTCCTCTTTTTCTAAAGCCGTATCAACTCGCTTTTGAGCTGCTTCAGGGCCATTTTGCAGATAACACTCCACCAAGCCCGCCTTAAACAAACCCGACCAAAAGCCAGCACGCTGCTTAAAACTTTCTGTTAACAGATGCTTTACACGCCCTCTTTGATCTTTTAACCACAGCGCTAAAGCTCCGAGAGGCTCAGGCAGTACCATTTCAATCTGCTGGCGGATCCATCGAGCCAAAGCGGGACTACTCCCCCCCGTAGAAATGGCGATAGAGACAACACCTCGCTGTATTTGAGCGGGCCAAATCAAACTACAATACGCTGGAACATCAACCACATTGAGAAAAATCTGTCTCTCTTCACAGGCACGATATAATTCCGGCAAAAGCGCAGGCTCTGTACCACTACACAACACCAGCCACACACCATCAAGCAGCTCAAGTTCAAAAGGACCCTGAACCCACTCGATAGGGTACTTCTGTCGTAATAACTGCATCTGTTCGGAGGATGACTCTGACTGCCACACCACATGGGCACCCGCAGCAAGCAACTGCTCGCATTTTTCTACGGCTTCACCCTCTGACCCCACCACAAGGCATCGACGTCCAGCTAGCTGCATAAAAAAGGGTTGCACGGGGGGGGCACACTGTGACGGCGCAAGAGGGTCGCTCATGATATTCACCTGAAACAACGGGTATTAACAGAAAAGATTCTGTGAAACTCATACATAAATCCAGACTCTTAACAAAAGCTCCCTTGTCCAATAAATGGACATTTTGCATAATGCCCCCACCTTTATTGTGGGAGAAACCATGTCTGACAAGAACTTTTCACCGGCTCCTGACCAAGCTCCATGCCATCCGTGTAAACCGATGGAGACCCCAGCGAGTGGCCTATCACCCATCGATCCAGCTTGGCTCAACAACCCCAAAGTACATACCGTTCTTGATGTTCGGGAACTACCACCACCAGAGCCATTGCAAAAAATATTGGAGGCCACAGCCCTACTCCCTAAAGATATGGAGCTGATTGTCTACCACAATCGAATCCCTGCCCTACTCTACCCCCGACTTCAAGAGCGCAGCATGTGGGTGGAGACTGTTGAGCAAGTCGAGCACGGGGTCGTCCTAATCCGCATAGGTCACACGACGCACCAACCCTAAAGAGCGGGTCGCCTACCACAATCACATTCCCACCCTACACGACCCTTGACGACAAAAGCCCAGCATGTGGGTAGAGACTATTGAGCAAGCAGAGCATGAGGTCACCCTTATCCGTATGGGTCACACGGCAAACCACCCTCAAAAGGAGTGCGCTGCAACACCATGAAGGAGATGCTACTCAGGATCAGGTAAAACACCAGAGAGATAATCTTCAACAGGAACTCGGATAGGCATAAAATAGAGATGCTGCTCCATCTGCTCAGCCATGGCCAAAACATCACGCGCAAACGACTGGTTCCAGTCTAAACTGGCTTCAAATGATGCCGGAAATACCACACGGTTCACACGAGACCAGTAACTTTTAGAACGCTCCGTCACAACAGGAGACAACCCCCACCAAACAGAACATCCCTGCAGTTGGTCTGCATAGATCTGCATTAACCGCATATCAAAAAAAGGCTGTGTAAACAGACCGTCGGCGCCAGCTTCTCGTTTTTGCTGCGCATAGTCTAGTTCATGCTGGATATTAGTACGGTAGGGATCAAGAGCAGCATAAACTTTAATATGTGGTGCCAGCTTTTTGAACCGCTTGATAATTTGCAGCGCATTGGGACCTTTAAGCTCTTGGCCCTCTTCAGGCTCATCCCCGCTGATGACTAGAACCTCATCAATACCATGCGCATCTAATGTATCAAGCATGGGCAGCGTATCATCTTCAGGCATATCCATAGCACGGATATGGGGAATTGCCGTCTTAAAATGTTGACGTGCCAGCACACAACCGTCCCAACTACGAATGGGGTAACGAACCAAGTCAGGAATATTAATGGCCGTTATTTGGGGAAAGTGTTGATGTACGCGGAGCAGTTCATCTTTCAACACTTCTGGATCTCGGGGTACAAGCTCTACAGAGAGGCGGCTGTTTTTCTGATCTCTAGACATTTTCACGCTTTCCTAGCTTTCCTAACATCCCATGATTCGACATTGAGACTTCTGCTCAATTTATCGCTCTACACCACCCCCCCCAGCAATACGATCTATTCCACAAGGAGGGTAAAAAACAGAGTAACGCATAGTTTAACATGGGCCTACGAGCAACAACAGGATCGCCCCACTCGAAATGAAAATCGAGACAAACCTTGCTATCCCCTTTTACAACAAAATTCTGCATACTCGCACATTTTTTGAAACTAACCAAAATGAGGCGATGCCTTATTATATAGCACCCAGAAAACACAACATACAGAATTCCAACAACTTGCCTTATACATTTTCCAGTACCCTTTAAAATCTATTCAAAATGCTGTTTATGGCTTTTTATAATATTCGAACCTATTCATCTACCATTTTTATGATACATCCTTTTGCATCTGCAATAAAGATCACGTACTATATGCCTATATTTGTAGAGTTCCTCGGAAATGAGTGCCTATCTTACGAATCGCAAGAAGAGATAAGAACACTCTCTTTTGCGCCTAGAACTCCAATCCAGGTTACTTAGGGGGTGGCATCTCGATCGCCAAGTTCAACCTAAGCGCTTTTATTAAAGCCCAAAAGGGACACGCACAAAAAACTGCAAAGCTCAGGCTCGCAGATTTGACAACACACGCCTGAAAAAACAACTACCACTTTGTAGACAGGCTACAAGCATGAATAAAAAGGGGGATAATGAGGTTATGAGAGAGACTATGCCAGCATCTTTAACTCACCTTGCAGAAACCTTCAAGGCACTCTCCGAGCCCCTAAGGGTTCGTTTGCTTATGCTTATGCTTCACGCTGGGGAAATATGTGTTCATGAATGCATGACAGTGACGGAACACCCACAAAGCACGGTCTCTCGGCACTTAGGTGCTCTCTATAAAAATAACTGGCTGGACCGACGGCGGCAGGGTGTCTGGATATACTATTCTGTTAACCAAAATCTCTCAGAATGGAAACGCCAATGCATCAAAAGCTTACTTTCATCTTCTAGTCAGGAAGCATGGTTTCTTCACGATACACGCAAACTCGCAGAGCTTCGCACGAAGAGCTAATAGACCACTGCTCACTACCACGGCCCAGACAGAATAAAGGTCGTGGAGCTTGCTCAACCATCTGAAAAACTCACTTTGCCCTTTATCGAGCACTGTCCTCATAAGGACGATTAACGCTGATAAAGGAAAATTTGACTGGCATGGATATCTGGAACATGAACTTGCTTGATGGCTTGATGCCCTGGCAAAGCAAACCCAATACAGACAATCCAACTCCCTTTAGCGACCCCCTGCCATAGCCAAGGCTCAATTTTTTGCATGACCTCTGGATTTAAATAGCAAACGATCAAACCGGCACGATCGATAGGGTGTACGCGAAAATCACAACGCAAATACTGCACATGACGGGCCCCCACTAACAGACTGCGAAGGCGACTGATCAACCATGGCAGAGGAGAGAGTTCAAGACCTATAATAGTATGATTGGGATATGCTTCTCCAAGCTGCTGTGTCAACCCCCCCCATCCACTTCCTAGCTCCACCACATCCCCTTGAGGATTTTTGGGCAACACCATTCGCAAGGTACGTCGCATAACTGGCGAAGACGGCATGGGCGGAGCCCCCGTACGCAACGTATAAAAGACAATAACAACACCGATCAATAACCCAGTTATTAATGCCGTAAAACCAATATAGATCTCAATATCCGATATCTCTTGCAAACTTCACCTCTATTCACATCCAAAAAGATAGACCTAGTCTAACGAGAAAACAGGGATAATCCTAAGGCTAAACCTTTACGTAAAAAAGTAACCGTCATTCGCTACACCCTATGATTACCCTTACTTCACCCAGCCTTTACCTATACAGATCGTCTTATGCACCTTTCGCCCTTACCAGCCATTCATGAATGACTTACATTTAGGAGTCTTCTACATCTTATGACGTTTTGACATACCCCGCACGATTCATACCCCACCAAACCCAACATATCGTCTTGCAATAATTCCAAAGCTATTATTTTTTCAACATTATTCTGTTTTTTTATCTCGACAGGCAGCGTCATTTCAGGCAACATATGCGTGTTTGATAAGACTGAGATATATCCAAGCCTTTACTTTAAGCTAGCACTGTTTTATCAAACCGCATAAATAGACCACGCCCCCCATGCACATTTTGCATCGTCCGCGCAAACACCGTAAGTTGGGAATTTTTTTTTACGGTCAGGCTCAAACGTTATGTAAGAAAACTTCTCTTCATTCTTGACCTTTCAATTATTGACATAAGCTCACCATATAAGCAGCAGACGAACATTAATAAGCAGAGTCGTTGTTTGCTCGGTGAACAATCCTGTTTTTTTAACCATTACGAAGTCTTTTTGGAAGAACGTAAGAGGTTGAGCTTACACAAGGTTATATGCCTGTGAGCATGAACTATGGGGTTAAGGGATACCCGACACCAAAAAAACTTACAAACCGTGACTACTGTGACAAAAAATGACACAAAGTCATATATTCTGATTCTTAGCTACTGCAATACTTTTTAAGTCGTTTTTTTTGTTTCAATAATTCCAGATATGCAATAATCTAAAGGTGTAATCTATATATGCTATGTTTTAATAGCAGTAATGGAACACCCCCTTCCTAATTTCAATGGAATCCTTAAAGCAACATTATCTTGTTATTTTTTTTAGACTTTTTTATATATAATCTGTTTATGCAGCGGCATTGCTAGTTTTTCTCAAACAGGGTCAACATGATCAGGTTGAGATGCCTTACAACATGAACCAAGCTTATTTTTGTGGACGATGCGTAAGAACAACCGATTTTCATGGGAAGAGTAGACATACAGGCTGTGTGGTATTTTAAAAAACTGAGCAAGCCCACACCGATCACCGTAAAAAGTGGCCTTATCTACTCTGTTCGCCTTGTAGTTCAAGGCAAAGAACCTGAGAACTGCGAACACTATTGAACCTTAACTGTGTTCTTTCGCAGACGCTCTTGAAAACTAACTCTAGTACAGTAGTAAAAGCCATGACACTCAAAGATCGAATTCGCACGGCCCGTGAATATGCGGGTTTTACCCAAAAGGAACTGGCTGACCGTGTTGACATCAGCCAAACAGCCATTCACAAACTAGAGTGTGGACGCTCTCGTTCTTCACGCCGCACCGTTGCCATTGCTCTAGCCTGTGGGGTTAATCCTATTTGGCTGGAAACAGGTGAAGGAGACATGATACTAGGTGGATCCAGAGGCGCTCATCAAGCTTCTGATCTTGGCTCCCCCTATTACACAGGGGCTATGGATTTCCTTCAAGCACCTGTTATCTCATGGAGTGACGCTAAGTTCTGGCCTGAAGACAAAGAGGCTATGGAGTCGGACACGCCCTTAGGTCATGCGCCTGTACCTCACTTTGCCAGCAACCGCTCCTTCGCACTGAAAGTTCAGGGCGACTCAATGTCTACAGAGTTCTCTGAAGGCGATATCATTGTTGTTGACCCTGAAGCTGAGCCCAAAAACAATCAATTTGTGGTTGTCTTCTTGCCTATGGAGAATGATGTAACCTTTAAACAGCTTGCTGTCGATGGTGGACGTCGTTACCTAAAGCCAGTCAACCCTCGCTACCCCATTATGCCCATGGAAGATGAAGCCAAAATCTGTGGTGTGGTGGTCAGTAAGTACAAAGAGTACGAGTAACCCTTTAACGGGTGAACAGATATGAAAAACACAGCCTTGCAACTGACCGTTGTTGATAGGGTGCGTATCTGATGAAAAGCCACCATGTGTATCACATGGTGGCTTTTTTGTAGATAAAGCAGGAATGGAAACACCATGTTTAGTGATGATCAACTCCAGCGTTATGCGCGCAATTTTCTACTTAAGGATCTTGGCGGTAATGGGCAACAAGCTCTGTTAAACGCTCATGTCCTCATAGTAGGCGCAGGTGGTTTAGGCGCTCCAGCCGCCCTTTATCTGGCAGCCAGTGGTATCGGTCACCTGACGATTGCGGATGCCGACCATGTTGAGCTATCCAACTTGCAACGTCAGATCATTCACCCAAACAGCGCTTGCGGTGAGAACAAAAGCCACTCTGCCAGCCGAACACTTAAAGCCCTTAACCCTGATATTAAGATCACGCCCCTCCCCCATAGGTTAGAGGGCCAAGCTCTGATTGATGCCATAGAAGCGGCTGATTTAGTGGTGGATGCAACCGATAACTTTGCCTCACGCTATGCCATCAATGAGCTATGCGTCATACACAAGAAAAAGTTGGTGAGCGGTGCTGTCATGGGGTGGGAAGGGCAAGTTGCAGCCTTTGCGGGGTATCGATCAGGTCTCCCCTGTTACCGCTGTCTCTACCCACCAACAGAGGCGATGGATGAAATACAACCGTGTGCACGGTCTGGGGTACTGGGACCTGCCGCAGGTATGGTAGGAACCATGCAGGCTGCAGAGGTCATACGCCAACTGGCGGATATTTCAGAAGAGAACCTTAACAGAATTACGTTTGTGGACTTACATAGTTGGCGTTTTCATACCATCGGCATGCGCCCACTCGAAGACTGCCCGGTCTGCGGAGGCTAGCCCTCACCCCCCCAGTGAGGTCATGGCATGGGGAGAGGCTGAATCCATAAAATCATGTGCTTTGGGTTTGGCATCAACTGCAGCCAAGATCAAACGATCAAGCTCTTCATCGCTAACCTCCTGACGCAGAGGTGTTTTTAGATCCACACGATCATGCTGCCCCAAGCAGAGAACCAATTGACCATCTGCGGTTAGACGCATACGGTTACAGGTCTCACAAAAATGCTGAGACATCGCTGAAATAACACCAACCTCAGCGTCCCCAATACGGTAGTAACGGGCTGGTCCAGGCCCTTTAAAGCCCGTTACGGGAATAAGGTCCTTCGCACCAACGGCCAGAGCTACCCGCTCTAATATCTCTTCACTGGATAGATAGCTACCCATGACCTGCTGACCCGCTTCACCAATGGGCATGGTCTCAATAAAACGCAAAACCAACCCATACTCTCTGGCAAAAGCGACCATGTTAGGGATCTCATGATCATTGACCCCTCCCATCACGACCATGTTGACTTTAACAGGTGTCAGCCCAGCCTCTACAGCCGCTAAAATACCTGCTTTAACCTCATCTGGGGTGCCCACATCCCCACAGATTTTCTGAAACCCTTGGGGGTCTAAACTATCCAAAGAGATATTGACACGGCCAATACCTGCACGCTTAAGATCTTTTGCAAAGCGCGGTAGCAGTAAACCATTGGTCGAGAGCGAGATCTCTTCAATACCGGGCAGAAGATTAAGGTTTTCCACCAGTTGAGAAAGATCTTTACGGACCAAGGGTTCCCCCCCGGTCAGACGAAAACGCCCAATCCCTAAATGGGCAAAACGGCCAAGTAACCGGGTCAGCTCAGCAAAACTAAGCCACTGGTCACGCACCTGAGTCTCTTGATCAGGCACGCGGCAGTAGTTACAGCGCATGTTGCACTGCTCACTGACCGATACCCGTAGATAAGAGATGGTGCGGTTATAACGATCCACCAGCGGCATAATCTTTACCTTTAACCCTCAGCATCACGAATAAAATGGCCACTACGTCCACCGGACTTTTCAAGTAGCCGAACAGCACCAATCTCCATCTCCCGATCCATGGCCTTACACATATCATAAATGGTCAGGGCAGCCACACTAACGGCGGTTAACGCCTCCATTTCAACCCCAGTTGGTGCCGTACACTTGACCCGTGCTTGGATCTCAACACAGTTATTGGTTTCATCTGGTTCAAAACCAATTTTGACAGAGGTTAAATTGATTTGATGGCAGAGCGGAATGAGTCCATCTACCTTTTTTGCGGCCATAATCCCTGCTAAGCGTGCGACTTCCAGCACATCACCCTTTTCAAACCCCTTACGGAGAATACGGGCCAACGTCTCAGGGCGCATGCTAATTTGACCCGCGGCTAAGGCAATACGTTCCGTCGCCGTTTTTTCTGTCACATCCACCATGCAGGAGGCGCCATTTTCATCAAAATGGGTTAAGTTTCCCATGACATATCCTCAGTAGTCGATGCGTTGAACAGTAACCAGGTCACCATCGGCATAATCAACAGGTTCGGCAGGCAAAATAATAAAACTGTCTGCCGCGGCCATGCTCGATAAAATGCCCGATCCCTGACGTCCAGTAGAGCAGACAGAAGGACGATCAGCATCATACTGGATAACCCCACGCTGGAAATCCATACGGCCATTCTTTTTCTTTAAGCCGCCACCACTCAGGGGTAATTTAAGCAGCGGCGGTATATCGCTCTCAATCCCCATCATTTTCAACAAAGCAGGACGTACGATCAAAAGAAAGACCGCTAAGGCAGAAACAGGGTTACCCGGAAGACCAAAAAAGCGCGCATCACCCAGCGCACCATAGGCTTGGGGTTTACCGGGCTTCATATTAACTTTCCAAAAATCAATCTGCCCCAGCTCTTTAAGTACCGCTTTTACCAGATCATAATCCCCAACCGAAACACCCCCGGAGCTGATCACCGCATCGGCCTGCTGACCACCTTGCTCCAGCGCAGATCGGATAGCATCCCGGTCATCCCCCACCAACCCAAGATCAATGACCTCCACACCCAACGCTTGCAAGGCTGTGAGCAGTGTTGTTCGGTTGCTATCGTAGACCTGACCCGGTAGTAAGGGGTTACCCGCATGGACCACTTCATTGCCCGTACTCAATACAGCAACCCGTGGCCGTACCATCACTTCCACACTGGCCTGCCCCATGGATGTGAGCAACCCCAAGTGGGCCGGTGTTAACCGCACCCCTTGCTTTAAATAGGTGCTACCCTGGGCAATATCTTCACCAGCAGGGCGAATGTTCTGTTTCAAAGCTTGCCCAGCGGGTATGGCAACATGATCACCATCCCGCGCCACAACCTCTTGCATAACCACACAATCCACACCTGGTGGTATGGGTGCGCCCGTCATAATACGCACCGCCTGCCCAGACTGAATAGGGTCAGTAATTCGGTCACCCGCAGGCAGGTCTGCGCACACATGCAAGGTGACAGAACCCTCATCCTTAAGATCCGCATGACGAATGCCATACCCATCCATGGCCGAGTTATCATGGTTGGGCACGGGAAAAGAAGCTTGTACATCTTTCGCCATCACCCGTCCCAGTGCGTCGTGTACGGGAATGACAACAGTCGCTGTTATGGGGGTGATACTTGCCAGAACCCGAGCCCTAGCCTCTTCGAAGGGGATCATTCAACGTTCCTCTAACTGAATTAGTGGCCTGCACCCGCAGCCATTCTCAAGGCATGGGGTACCAGATCAGCAATAGCTTCCAAACTGTGTAGAGCTCCACGGGTACTCCCTGGCAAGTTGACCACCAAGGTAAGACCACGATATGCCGTAACACCACGGGTAAAAACGGCATTTCGGGTCTGTTCCAACCCTGCAATACGAATAAGCTCAGCAAACCCTGGAAGCTCCCGGTCACACACCTGACGTGTGGCTTCCGGTGTGATATCTCTCGGGCTGGGCCCCGTTCCACCAGTGGTGAGAATGACATCAACACCCTCATGGTCAGCCCATTGGGTCAAACAGCTTGCCAGCTTCTCCTGGTCATCCGCCATTAAATGCCGTTTGACCATACGTCCGCCATAGCTCAGCACAGCCCCTTCCAAAGCATCGCCACTTTTATCATTGGCCAAGGTTCGGCTATCCGAGAGTGTGATAATCCCCACCCGCAAACCTGGCCAGGAGGCAACCCCTGGACCATGGTCACGATGATCATGTGCATGGTCATGTGCGTGATGATGGCCTGAGTCATGGCTGTGCCCATGGTGAGCATGGCTATGTGCTTGTTCCGCTATTGCTTCAACTGCATGGGTGTGGTGTGTCTCTTTTTTAAGGTCTTCCCATTGACTGGCTGCAGCTTCACAACCAGGACAGCTCTCGACCCAATGGGCACCGTCAGGGGTGATCTCTTTTTTCCATAAAGTGGCGCGGACTTTTAAATGGTCTATGACATAACGACACGCATCAAACGCTTCTGCACGGTGTGAACCTGCAGCAACCACCAACACAATATTCTGACCAACTTCCAGATAACCCACCCGGTGAATCACCTGAATGGTTTCAACAGGGAAACGGGTATGGGCTGCAGCGACAATACGCTCCAACTCCCGTTCGGTCATTCCAGGATAGTGCTCCAGCTCTAGCGCCGTAACGGCATCCGATGAAGTAAAATCCCGAACGGTTCCTATAAAGGTCACCACGCCACCAATTTTTGGATTGGCGGTTAACAGGGCATCCACCTCATTTTGGACAGAAAAGTCCTCTTTTTGAATACGTATCTTATCCATACAGACCAATCTTGTTAAAGCAGTGATTTATGCCACATCATAAGCATCACATGGTACCCCTTCGCGAGGGGTTGTCACCTGATTAGGATCAAGCGTAATGGAACTGCTCTAGCCGGGAAAGGATTGTTTTGAATATAAGACAAAAAGAGGTCTCTTTTTTAGAGAAAGAGAGCGCCATGATGACCTGCATGCCATGATACAACATCAAAAGCCACTATGAGCACAGGTACCCCGTATGCGACGCATCCAGTTTAGGACCTCAACAGCTTCTGGCACGCCTGAATCAGGCTGCTCACCACGCTGGATACAGGTAAGTAGATGATCAAGGGCCCGCTGTATGGGGGAAGGTGTTGATGGCGGGTCGATACAAAGGGGTTCCTTATCCCGAAGAACCTGCAAACGATCCCCATGCGCCAGCTGCTCAACCTGATGTCGGTAAACACGGATCTCTGAATGGGGGGAATCTTCCCAGACCAAGCCACCCTTCTCACCCAAAATAGTCATACTTCGCGATTTTTCTGGGTGCGTTTGGCTGGCCATCATATCCACCATGACGCCGTTTGCCAGCATGACAGAGACATTCACGGTATCCCATTGTCCATGAATCATCAAATCACTGCCAGAACTTGACAGACGCAGCAACTCTACCTTGGGAAATAAGGACTGAACCAAGTAGATATCATGGTATAACAGCTCACCCAGGACATCCGAATCCTTGGCAAAGCGACCAAAGTTTGCCCGCCAAGTACGTACCTGCCGAACACGCCCCAACGCACCATCCCGCACCATTTGGCGTACACGATCAAAACCAGGACAGTAGAGCTGGGTATGATCAACGAAAAGAACCCGTTGCTCTTTTTTTGCCTGTATTCGCATCGCCTTGGCTTCTGTTCTGTGCTCACAGATCGGCTTTTCTACCCACACATGCCGACCAGCAGCTAAAGCCTGAAAAACCAGATTGGCATGCTCACTAACCTGGGTGGCCACCAGGACTAAATCCACCTTAGGGTGTTGAATTAATGCCTGGGCACTCTCCAACAATAAATCCGCCTGCCCCATCTCTTGTAGCTTCTGCTGATGAGCCGTATTGCGATCATGTACAGCAGCCATAGAAAAAGCAGGATGAGCGGTGACCTCTTTTAAGAGCACCTCACCCCAAGGACCAAAACCGATAAGACCCACACCCATCGTCATAATCGCTGTCACTCCTTAGACCTGTAGCAGATAAAGAGATACACCTTTTACTGTGAGCATGCCGAACTGGTTTTACAGCTTAATGATGCTTTTATAACATTTTTGGAACAGACTTTTTTCTACTGGTGCAGGTAGGCTTGGAACCTGCATAGTATGCCTTCTCAACAGGACCAGCTTATTTTACCTAGAAAATAGGATAACATGAATCTGGTCGGCATTAAGATCGCAAAGTATCGTTTTTTAACAAAAAAAACAGGTGAACTGTGAATCATACACCACAAATTGCCATTATTGGCCTGGGCTATGTGGGCCTCCCCCTTGCTGTGGCATTTGGAAAAAAATACCCCACGGTAGGTTTTGATATACGTACAGAGCGTGTCGCCCAGCTGCAAAATGGGCAAGACAGCACGCTAGAGTGCAGCCAAGAAGAGTTGGCGCAATCTGAGCACTTAACCTACAGTGCCGAGTTACAGGACATTGCGCACTGTAACACCTATATTATTACAGTCCCAACCCCGATTGATATTTATCAGCGCCCAGATCTTTCCCCTTTAATTTCAGCCTCAGAGGCTGTCGGGAAGGTCCTGAATAAAGGGGATGTGGTCATTTATGAATCCACCGTTTACCCTGGGGCAACTGAAGAAGTCTGTGTTCCTATTTTAGCTCGACAGTCCGGTTTAAGTTACAATGCAGAATTCTTTGCCGGTTATAGTCCAGAACGCATCAATCCCGGAGATAAAACACACCGGCTTGAAACCATCATTAAAGTAACCTCCGGCTCCACACCTGAAGTGGCGCAGTGGGTTGATCAGCTTTATGGTGCCATCATTGAAGCTGGAACACACCTTACCTCCAGTATTCGGGTGGCAGAAGCAGCTAAGGTGATTGAAAATACCCAGCGCGATGTCAATATTGCCTTAATCAATGAGCTCGCGTTGATTTTTAATCGCTTAGAGATTGATACCCTAGAGGTTCTAAAAGCAGCGGGAACCAAATGGAACTTTCTCCCCTTCCGCCCCGGTTTGGTTGGTGGGCACTGCATTGGTGTTGATCCTTATTATCTGACCCATAAAGCCCAAGAGATCGGCTACCATCCCGAAATGATTTTGGCAGGTCGTCGGCTAAATGATGGTATGGGAACCTATGTGGCCAGTGAGGTCATTAAGCTCATGACCCGCAAAAATCTCTGTGTGGCCAGTTCAACCATCTTAATTCTCGGCTTAACATTCAAAGAGAACTGCCCAGACTTGCGTAACACCCGTGTCGTGGACATCATCCGTGAACTGAGTGACTATGGGGCTGAAGTCGAAATTTACGATCCCTGGGTTAATGCTGAAGAAGCCAAGGAAGAGTACGGGGTAACCACCCTGTCCGAGGTAAAACATGGGGATTATGATGCCGTGGTGCTGGCGGTTCCGCACCGACAGTTTGAACAAGCAGGCATTGACTGGATCAAAGCTCTGTGTAAGGAAACATCTGTTTTCTATGATCTAAAGTCGCTCTACCCTCCTGAGCAAAGTGATCAGCGACTCTAAAAAAAAGCCCCTGTTTATCAACAGGGGCTTTTTTATGCATCACATCTTGTGAAAAAATCACCGATCAGAGCGGGCAACATGAAAATCCTGCTGCACTTCATGCCCAGCTAAATCCATAGGGGAGCTATCCGCCAAAATAGCGGGGTGCCCTGTTGATGGTCGCTCACTGGTGCGCCCTTCCGCTATTTGAGGCAAAGTAAACCAAAACCGACTACCATGGGGCTCTACCGACTCCAACCCAACATCCCCACCCATTTTGCGGACCATCTGCTTAACAATGGACAGCCCTAAGCCTGTCCCCCCCATATCTCTCGACCGCCCTTTATCCACCCGATAAAAGCGCTCAAAAACCCGTGCATGATGGCTTGGGTCAATGCCTGTTCCTGTGTCACTAACCTCAATCCGAGTGATACCATCTAAGGTTTGGCAGGCAACAGAGATCTGCTCTCCTTCGGGAATATACTTCACCGCATTAGAAACCAGATTGGTTAAGACCTCTTCAATGGCTTCTCGATCACCAATGCAAACCACTTCAGGCTTAACCATACTCCAGAAGGTGATGTTCTTCTCTTTGGCCAACGGACGCATATGCTCCTGAACGTTATTAACGATGGAGCTAATATTGACCGGTTCATTTTTAAAGATAAGTTCGTTGGACTCCAACCGGGCCAGATCTAAGAGTTTGGAAATAATCTGAGATAGGCGGATCGCATGACGTTCGATCGCGGTGACCAACTGCACACCATAGGCTTTATCATGCAGTGCACCATTTAACAGGGTCTCTGCATTGGCTTGCAGAATACTAATGGGTGTACGCAGCTCATGGGAAACATTGGCCACAAAATCTCGCCGGATCTGCTCCTGTTTACGTAGAATCGTATTATCGTGAAAAACCAAAATGTAACCCCGATCTTCATCCATAGGGGTCCATTGTGCTTGAATATAGCGACTCTCATCATCACTGGTCAGAACCAGCTCAACACTCCCAGGAATGTAGAGCTCCATCTGCAAGACCTGAGTGAGCTGCTCATAAATTTCACGACTCAAAATACGTTGTAGTGACTCTCCAACATGTTCATCACCAACCCCGAGCAACGTCTCAGCAACGGGGTTGCTCATGACCACATGACCTTGATCATCCACCACTAAAAGGCCATCCGCCATGCCATGCAACACCCCCTGCAGCAAACGTCTCTCTCGCGTAACCGATGAAACATTTCTGCGCAACTCCATAGCCATGCTACGGAAAGAGGCCCCCAACAAGCCCAATTCATCACCGGGTTGCAACTCAATTAAATTAGGGCTACTCAGCGCTTCACTAGAGATCGCATGCACCTGAGCCATGAGTTTTCGGAACCGGCGGGTACTGTAGTGGGCAGCCAGGGCGCTCACCCCCATCGCGGCCAAAACAGCCAAAATAGCCGCAAACCCCAACATCATTCTCAGGCGATTACGGATCGGGCTGAGCTGTGCCATGGGTTTTGCAATTCGCACAACCCCCATCTGCCCATCCTTTAACTGAAAGGGCAGCGCCACATAGAACATCTCTTTTTTCAGAGTACTGGAGTATCGAATAGAGGCGCCATGCCCCCCTTTATGGGCTTGTAGAATTTCTGGACGATCCCCATGGTTATCCAACCCCGGCAAAGCAGCCAGGGCCACACGGGCATCCCCCATGACCCGACCATCAATATCAACAATCGTAACCCGGGCACGGGTCAAACGCCCAAGCTTGTCGGCCAGCCTATCCAGATCTGTCATAGAATAGTCAGGGCGGTCTTCGGCCATTGCGGTTACACCCAGCCGGGCATAATTTTCCAGCTCCCCACGGATCTGCGCCTGCAACCAGTTACCTAAAGCCAGTTCCAACAACAGGCCTACCGATGCACCAACCAGTAGGATCAGGACAAAAGAGACTAAAAACAGCTTGCCGCGAATACCAAAGGTCACGACATCTCATCTCCATCAGGCCGATCACGGAAGCGATATCCGACACCCCGAATGGTCTCCATATACTTACCCGCAGGACCCAGTTTTTCCCGCAATCGTTTAACGTGTGCATCCACCGTACGGGTTTGCACAAAGGCATTAACCCCCCAGACATCGTTCAGCAGGGTATCTCGGTTTTGTACCCGCCCCTTACGCGCCAAGAAGGTTGTAAGTAGCTTAAACTCCATGGCTGTAAGGTTGCTCTCTTCCTCATCAACCCAGACACGGTGCCCTTCCAGATCCACCTTTAACCGGCCAAAGGTGACCAGCGATGCACTCTCTTCTTGTTCGGGCTGTACCCGGCGTAAAATAGCGCGAATACGCAGCACCAGCTCCCTAACCTTGAAAGGCTTGACGACATAATCATCCGCCCCAGCCTCAAAGCCCATTACCTTATCAATTTCTTCTCCACGTGCGGTAAGCATGATAACCGGCATTGTCCGGGTACCTTCCTCCTCACGCATACGGCGGCAAACCTCAATTCCTGAGACCCCAGGTAACATGAGATCTAACAGAACCAGATCTGGCCAGCGTTCAACTGTGGCGATACGCATACCCTCCTCACCAGTCAGGGCGACACGTGCATTAAACCCTTCCTGTTTAAGGCTATATTCCAGCGTGTTGGCCAGGTCCCGCTCGTCTTCGACAATGAGAATGTTGACAGACATAACCGCTCCGTTAACAGACAATGGCTGACACAGAAAAACTCTGTGTCACTTAGGTTGTGGTCTATTTTAAGCTGCTTTTACCATCCACAACAAGTCGCTGTGTTTCGCAACGTTATGGTATGTACTTATTGGACATATTTCTAAGATCATGGGAAGTAGGCATGGCCAAGGGGAAGTCCCTTCATGCCGAGAGTGGGTGGAGCGATGATGGTATACTCTTGTGAGTTCCATACCCCATACCTCTCACTCCTCTCCTATAAAAATTTCAACCCGGGAGAAGGAGTTTTGGGAAAACGTGTATCTCTATGAATTCCAGTATTTCTCTTCATCACTTTCCAGCTAACTAAAGAGGAGAACGACTGGCGATCTCTCCTCGATATAAACGCATAACCAACGGCTATGACAAAAAAGAGAAAGAGATTTGTTGCAGCGCATTCTCACCCACTCCCCGTGCTGGCGCAAGCTAACAATGACGCTCGATGCTGTTTTTATCTATTTTTTAAACGTATCTGCTTAAAACCCCGAGGATCGAACCCTTTTAAAACAGAAAACCGGCCACACCTCAACGGTGGACCGGTTAACCATAGATAACCATATCATGCCCCAATGGACGGATATTTATCTTTTAAGAAAAACCTATAGGTCTGACATTTACACCATCAAACGATCTACAGGTAGCACTCGTGTATTCACAAAATGAGGTGGGTGCGCCACAAAACGATCACGCCAAACCTCTTCAGGTGTCACATCCAGAACGATCATGCCCTCTTCAGGGTCACAGTGCGTGATGCGATCCATAATATCATGCATGAAGTTTTTTTCTACCAACATGCCTCGGATATCATGTCCATCAAAAAACTCAACGACGTACTTCATAATAGGCCTCCCTAGGCGCCAAACATTGACCCGAACCATACCCCTTCCGCGGCATGCTCTGAGCACCTGGGACCTACTTGCAATAGGCCCCTTCACCCCAGAGTGGGTGCGTTCCTTGATAACGTTGTCATACAAACCTTTCTTAATGACTTCCTAGCGCGGGTGAACCAACGCGCTTACCAACACTATTATGCAATCAGCATACCATTAATGTTCGAACAAAAGCACATCATACGTTTTTGTTCTCGATAAATGGGTCGAAAAGCTACATAAACATGACAAATCCACAGCATTTATCTTGGTTTTATCTGTGACTTTACATACATATACAGAGAAACAATAGATACCTGATTTCACCAACTCAGATACTTACACCCTTTACATAGTAGGTCGAAGTTCTGAACAAAAAGTCGCTCTTTTTCGAACTCAATTCACATTAACTGTGCACCATAAGGAAAATATTAACCCGTTTCAGCCCCGCCCCCTCTCTTGTATGCCATATTTTTTACACATACCGGCAGGATTTAGACCCATGCATTGCAAAATGCAATGCAGATTAAAAAAGCCCCCCAAAACTTAGGCTTTGGGGGGCTTTTTTGATGGATGCGCGAGAACGCTTATGCAAGCTCATCACACGGCCAGTAGAAGTCAAACATGACGCCATCCCCTGGCGTACTGTGACATTGGATATGGCCCTGCAACTGTCCCTGCACTAAGGTCTGTATAAAATAGAGCCCCAACCCATAACGGCCCTCAGGATGACGCGTTGTAAAGAAGGGTTCAAAGATATGGTTCTGGACCTCTTTTTCAATACCCACGCCATCATCCCTATAACAGAGATGCACAGCCCCATCCCTATAGGAAATTTGGATTTCCACCACCCCCCCCTGCTGCTCAGAGAAGCCATGAACCAGACTGTTGCTGAGTAGATCTGTAAAAATTTCCTGCACCAGATCTTTACGGCTCACCACCTCCAGCTTATCAGGCATCTCCAAACGCAGCTCGACCCCCTGTTGCTCTAAGGAAGGTAAAAAAGGCTCAACCACACCATGGAGTGTCTGCACCATGTCAAAGTGTTCACGCCCCTGGTCTGAAGAAGCATGCGTAAAGCGGCGCAGGGCACGGATCAGCTTAGCGGCTTTATCCATACTACCGGTAATCAAGTTTGCCAGCTCATCAACACTCTCGAGTTCCTTGACCAAGAGCGCTTCATCCACCTCTTCTTGCTCCAACATGGTCAAAATACGTTCAGCCGTTTCACGATTTTGAGATGCCGCACCAACCGCAATACCAATCGGTGTATTGATCTCATGGGCCACACCTGCCGCCAAACGACCGATAGAAGCCATTTTTTCACTACTGACCAATTGATCACGTGTTCGGTTAAGCTCATCCATCCGGTTTTGCAGCTCAGCGGTACGTTCCGCAACTTTGGCATCCAACGAGTTCAATGTGGCATGGAGCTCGTTTTCCATAGCTTTACGCTCGGTAATATCACGAATAACCAAGGTAAAAGAGCGCTTACCACCCGTTTTCCAGCTCGCCAGAGAGGCCTCCACAGGAAATGCGCTTCCATCCGATTTTAGCGCTTCCAATAACTGGACATCATGAGGATTAACAAGCGTCTCATAGGTTAGGTCTTCCGCCAGAAAACGGTGATAAAAGTCCTGTTGATGTTCAGGGATCAACATCTCCAGACTTCGCCCTTTAACCTCACTGAACTTATAACCAAAAATGGAAGCCGCACTTCGGTTCCAAAAGGAGATCCGTCCATTACGGTCGACGGCTAAAATGGCATCACCAGCGGATTCAGCTACCGAACGAAAACGCTCCTCCGCTTTACGCCTTTCCAAAAGCTCCCGCCGCAGCTCTGTGGTACGTTGTGCCACCAAAGCCTCTTGCTGAGAGTGGGCTTGACGCAGCAACATCGCCTTACGCACCACCAATGCACCCACACCCAATAGAACCACCGTGAGCAAGTACATCCATAGTCGCAATTGATCCGCCCGGCGTAAATCGCCCTCAAAAGAGACATAGTAACTCTCTGCCAAGTGGTCCAACTGTCGCTCTGTGGGCTGTCGTACCGCATCAATACTCCAACGGTCCACCCGCGCTTGATACTTTTTAATTAACCGCCCATGCTCCATTAAATTTTGAATACGCTGTGATAGTGGAGATTCATGCCCTTTTAAAAGATTGGTGATCAAGGCATTTTCCTGATCGAGCGATTGCACATCTTTTTCTTGGTTTGCACGACTTCCGATCAAGATATAACGCAATAACTGGGTTAAAGACTTAACCAAAACCGTGGCTTCATCATTTTTAAACCCTGTATGTTCCAAACGGTTTTTTTCCAACTGATTGGATATCTCCATCAGCGCCTGCGGAAAAAATTGTAAGGAGTTCCGTAGCACGGCCTGATCCGATTTAAACCGCTCCACCATCCATATTTTATCCTGCCAGCTTTTTTTAAGCGTCAGATACAGCGCATTCATTTCATCACTTTGGCTCAACCCACTGCGCGCCAAACTGGGATTTAACATCTCTAAGTGCTTCTGCACCTGCTGCGTAATTTGCGCCAGTTCATCGTAATGATTAAGCAAGCCATGCTGGATCAAGCCTAAGGACTGATCCATAGATGCATCCAACCGATACAGCTGCTGTAAACGACTTTGTAGTGCACGGTGCTGTGACTGGTCAATTTGCCGGGTAAAGGTCAGCATGGTGATCATAACAATCACCCCAGCAGCCACCACCATGATGGCCAACCATACTCCGCTGGAGGAAAATCTCATTGAGGTGCCTCCGGCTGTGTGCCTGTCAAGCTATGTAAAAAAGCGACAATTTTGAGCACTTGATCCTCATTGAGCCTACGCCCCAACTGGTAACGCGCCATGATCTGTACCGCCAGATCAAGGGAGTTAACCGTGCCATCATGAAAATAGGGCGCTGTTAAGCCTATGTTACGTAATGAAGGCACCTTAAAGGCATAGCGATCTTCTTCCTGCCCGGTGACATTAAACCGCCCAAAATCGCTTACTGAGACAGGAAAATCACGGGTTTTAAAATAGTCACCAAACAGGCCAAAGGTCTGGTACATATTACCACCGACATTAATGCCCTGATGGCAGGCCACACAACCGTAAGATTTGAAGAGTTGATACCCCTCTTTTACATCTTGCGTCACCGCATTCTTATCTCCCCTAAGATACTGGTCAAAAGGAGCATTTGGGGTAATCAGCGTGCGCTCATAGGTTGCAATAGCCTGTGCGATGGACGCTTTGGTCATGCCCTGTTTGGGAAAAAGGACCCGGAACGTTTTGACCAATGCTTTATCTTGGCCCAAACGCTTGAAGACCCCTTCCCAACTTGCCCCCATCTCAATGGGGTTAGTCACTGGACCAACGGCCTGCGCCTCTAACGAAGCCGCCCGTCCATCCCAAAACTGCGCAAGGTTGTACCCTGCGTTGAGCACAGTCGGGGCATTAATCCCCCCTTTTTGTCCGTTTATCCCCACAGATACCTGCGTTCCATCCATGCCCCCATCATCCACAGGGTGGCAGGATGCACAACTTAAGGTGCCATCTTTGGAGAGTCGGGTGTCATGAAACAGCCGTTCCCCCAAGGCCACCATTTCCGGATCTAACGCACCCATGTGTAAGGGGATTGGCCGAATGGGCTCATGCACCAAAGGAGTTGCGTGTGCCGTTGTCCCGAGGAACAAAACGAAGAGGATCACGATCTTTGGGATAAGATGCGTCATATAAACCCTTTTAACTGACAGCGAAGAAAAGAGGTGAATATTAAATTATACGCAAACTGCTTTATAAATCCCAGTAGGGAGTCATGCCATGCTTTAGGTTTCACTTTTTTCCAACCTTTCCTACTTTTCAATAGGATTACCAATCATAGATAAGAGAGGCTGGCTGAGCCTTTTCACAGACATCCATCCTATTGCCCCCCTAAAAGAGAAACCCTACCTTCACACGCCACCACTAAACACACACCCTTTAAATTCATACACTTACAACTATTTACTTACATTTTCTTTCATTCTTTACGGTCATCAACAGACCCAAGAAACGAAATGAGAATTTTTTTTTCATGTTTGTGTAAGAAACCAGGATGTATCACGACTAAACAATAAAGGCCCTTACCGATTTCACAAGAGCATCATCACTCATTAAAAATAGTCCTGTTACACGGGAGGATATCCATGCGGCATACTGATCAACACCGATCTCTCCCCTACCTTGTTTCCATCGTGTTGAGCCTTACACTTTTTCACACCACTTTGGGGTGGACTCAAACCCCTATAAAACTTCACAGAGATGGTGACGTTCTTTATGGAATGATTTCAACACAGTTTGAACAAAAAAAAGCACTGGCCCTGCTGCTCCATGACTCCCTGGGATCCATGCATGATCAACAGGTTTTAATGTGGGCAGAGAAGCTAGAGCAAGCAGACATTGCTGTGCTGCGTATCAATTTGCGCTTGAATGATCCAGATCGCACAGGACTTGCGCCATGTCAGGACACACATAAACACCACCATTTAGATGCCTTACCCCAGCTACAACGATGGATACAATGGCTTACACAGCAAGGTGTACGTCACATCTACCTGGGTGGCATTGGTCGAGGGGCCAATCAAGTCACAAGGCTCGCAACGACTCAACAACCTAAGCTTATAGCCGGGTTACTGTTGATTAACCCCTTACGTTGGAACCTTGATCAACAAGCCGACCGCTATAAACAGCAACACAATCAAGCTCTGTTTCCTCAACTTGGCCGAATTATCAAACTCAATATGGATGGAAAACACAAACACCTGGTTCAGAATATTGGCTTTTTCCACTGCCAACAGGCCTCTGTTCAGGCCAGTAGTTTTTTCTCTTATTACAATGATGATTCCCGGTTAGACACCTATGCACTCCTGAAACAGTTAACACAACCGGTTTGGCAAACACTAAACCGAGTGCCCACTCAAGCAGACACCAAACATCTACATGACTTTTTAAACGAGCGCTTAATGCAAACAGTGCCACTAACCAAGCCTTGAGCTTGTTTAATGGTGTGCTTACAAGGAGCTAATCTCATGAAAAAAACAGTGACTCACACACTACTGGCCATAGGCTTTATTGGCCTGACCTCATTGGCACAAGCTGGAGATCAAAAAGCTTTTGCAGGACCTGATAGCGTTCAGTACGCAAAAGATTTATGGATGGCTTTGGAACAGAACCGCTTAGTCGGCAAAGAGATGATTAACGGCTCTCCATATGATGGCATGGAGCCGCATGGTGCGATTTTAGAAACCATGGATGCTACGGTCACCATCAACGGATATACCGGTCGTGCGATTGTTAAAAGAAACTATGGACCATCTGGTGTGGATATGGATGCCGTTAAAGATAACCGCGCCAAATATCTAGGTGCCGTCACCGTGATGTTTAAGCGGGAAAAAGGCTATGACACAGACCATAAAAATTGGTTTTGGGCTAAATTTAAACCCAACGGCTCCCTACACCTAAACCCGGCCGGTATGAAGCTGGCCGGACGTATTGCCAAAGGGTCTGATAAAGGGTGCATTGCCTGCCATAAAGGTGCGGGGGATGACATGATTTTTACCCGCGATTAACCAGAGTCTAAGCATCATGCATGGATGAAGGTGGTATTTTCTATAGGCACATGCCACCTTTATAAAGGTGGGTCTATTTATAGGGTACAACACCCTTTGTAAAGGTGGCATGGTGGCAAAGCAAACAACAGAAGAGATGCATCAAGCACAACAAATGGGTGCCTTTCATCAAGATATGCTGAGGTTTACCCTGCTGCAACTACACGACCCTACCCTGGCGGAGGATATCGTTCAGGAAGCCATATCTGCTGCACTGGCCAATCAACACAGCTTCGCAGGCCAGGCAACCCTTAAAACATGGATGTTCAGTATTCTTAGAAACAAAATTTGTGACCAACTACGCCGCAAAAAAAGGGAGATTCAATTTTCTGAATTAACCAAGGAAGGGGAGGCTTTAGATGCTGATTTTAATGCACATTTCACCCCATCCAACAACTGGAGAGAAGAGACCCAACCACAACACTGGCATAATCCGGAAGAGAGCTTGGAGCAACAGCAGTTTTGGTCTGCCTTAAACGCCTGTTTAGACAACCTGCCCCCCATACCTCCAGAGTATTTATGATGCGTGAGTTTTTAGATCTGGATGTCCATGAAATCTGTCAGCAAACAGGATTAAACACCAACCATTGTTACGTAGTTCTGCACCGCGCACGTGTCAAATTACGTGGCTGCCTGGATGAAAGCTGGTTCAGCGGGGAGAGAGCATCATGCTAAGCTGCAAAGCAACAACGCAACTCCTGTCCGAAAAGCAAGATCGGCCACTGTCGGGTTGGGAAAAACTCAACCTAAAGGTGCACCTTTGGATGTGTCGCGGCTGTACCAACTTTGGTCAGCAACTAAGCACCCTTCAACAGATTCATACACGAATACGGCAAGGCAAAAACTTAACGGGCTAGCTACTCGGACCATACAGCTCAAGAATCACTTAAACAGGTTATATTTTACAATACAGTAAATAGCCCTAAAACCATCTTTCCAACCAATCTTCTTACCTTCAGCGTAGGTTCGGCCGTAGTAAGAGATACCCACTTCATAAATACGGCAGTGGGTTTTAGCCAACTTCGCCGTCACCTCTGGTTCAAAACCAAACCGGTTCTCTTCAATATCAATCGACTGGATAATTTCCCTGCGAAACATCTTAAAGCAGGTTTCCATATCGGTGAGGTTCAAGTTTGTGAACATATTGGATAAAAAGGTTAAAAAACCATTGCCTACACGGTGCCAATAATAGACCACCCGATGGGCCTGCCCCCCCATAAACCGGGAGCCATAAACCACATCTGCTTTACCATCGAGAATCGGTTTGGCCAGCAATCCATACTCTTGGGGGTCATATTCCAGATCGGCATCTTGCACAATCACCATATCACCCGTGGCGGCTTTAAAACCGGTTCTTAATGCAGCACCTTTACCTTGGTTGACCTCATGATAAAAAATTTGATCCACAATAGGCGCAACCGCTTCTTTAAGGATGGCACGTGTTGAGTCTGTCGAAGCATCATCAACCACGATAATCTCTTTATCCGGATACTCAGCTTGGCGCACCGCTTGAATGAGTTCCAGAATGGTTGCTTCTTCATTATAGCAAGGAACGATGATCGACAATTTCATAAATAACCTTCACTTTTTGCATAAACCATACATTTCGGCTGCTTAAAAACAGACCGATGATGAAGCAACATCTGCATCATAATTAGAGAGGGATAAATATCAACCCCTATCCGTATTATGAGGGTATCTGATTATTCTCGTCAGCATACGACCTACGGCAATAAGCACCGTTCAAACCACACAAACCCAGAACACGATAACTTAGTTTACTCTGTTAATATCTCACTGCTTTTTAAAAACTTAAACATCTATACACTTAAAAAAACAAGCTTAAGATAACACGGTTTATATGCCACCCATATGGCATGTAATGGCATTAATATTCAACAGTTAAACCAAGCCATCGATCTTCTGCACCGCACGACAAGCCACCACGCCATCAGGATCTAAAAAGCCTCCCTTTACATCCGTAATAGAGACATCTTGCAAACTCAATGCCTCATGCCCAAACTTTGGGGCTATGTAATCATATGGCATCTTTGTCTTAATTAAAGGGTTTAAGATATCACCCTGCCCCACATAAGCCTTAAGTGCCTCAGCTTGTCACACCACTTTTAGCGGTTTAAAAATTGCCCACTCACGGGTTAAGAGAGCCAACCAACATGGTTGCTTGTCTGTTTTACCATCCCCTCTGTGTGCTTTGACAGTGTGCGGCTGTTTGGTCCCCAAGCACCGAATGCCGTAATCTGTATAAAGATAAGGGAGAGACCATCAACCGAGCAAAGCATGATCAACCCTACGGCATATCACCCCACTAAGCGCTATGGCGATCAT